>JBGSVR010000159.1:0-6565 GCA_041752855.1 Thermosynechococcaceae cyanobacterium | reverse complement strand
GCAATCGCAATTGCAGCTTCCTTCATCTTGCCAACGCCCGTTGCAACAGAGCTACCGGGAACGCCGAGCGCAAGATAGGTTTCGCGCAGGCCATTGAGGCAGCGGTCATCTAGAATGCTGGCATCGCCAGTGAAAATTGCGTAAGTCACATAGCGAAGAATGATTTCCATGTCGCGAAGGCAAGCAGCCATACGACGGTTGGTGTAAGCATTTCCACCAGGAGCAATCAACTGAGGCTGTTCTGCAAACAAGGTGCGAGCTGCATTAGCAACAATGGCAGAAGCGTTGCCAGTGATGCGGTTTACAGTATCAATCCGCTTGCTGCCATCAGCAACCATCGCGGAAAGCGCATCAAGCTGAGAATCATTGATATACTCACCCCGAGCGTCAGCCTGGGCTACAACCTTTGCAAATGCGTCTAGCATGTCTTGAGTCTCCTATTGACTTGGATAATGATTCGTCCAACTCAGGCTGCTTTAACAGTCAACGTTTTGGCAGACTGAATTAAATGGCGTCATGGGTGGCATTAACAAAGCGGAAAACGGTTAAATCTGAAAATTAAAGTGCGCTACTCCCGAAACGAGCTGTTAAATTCTGTAAAGAATAAAACAAATTTAAACTTTCATGTTAATTCCTCAATAGCTTGAGGAGTGGGAGTTTCAGATAAATGAGAACCGCCGTCGCTGCCCTTATGAATCACTTTATACAATTTTGTGGGGACTGAACTTGTTTAACGAGTCAGAAATTGTCATTTTTTAACAAAACGCAATAATCTTGTCATAAAACGAGAGAGAGTGTTTCGCCAAAATGCCGTGGATTGGGGCTTTTGAGGCAGAGAAGTGTCAAACTAAGGATTATGAGCGTAATGTCACAAACAGTTCGCAACGACATCATTGATGCCTTTCGCTTAGGCAGAAGAGTGCGAAACCTCTTCAGTCGGTGATTGGTATGCTTTAAAACGACACACAATCTTGCAATCAATCAATTTGAGTGCGAGTCTTTCAAGGCAACAAAACATTACGGAAAAACGCTTCAAAAGAGCCGAACCCTTTGCGCTAGGCCAGATACTGAAACCATTCCGAAACAATTTCTGGGGAGCCATACCAGCAGTGAGCCTTCCCCTGCTTGATTGATGCTGAAGACTGGGGCGAATGCTGAATGTTATCTAAGACCAGGTTAGTGGCACCTTTTAAGTGAGCTGCCTCAATGGGCGTGATTCCATCTCCCCAGCATTGACCTATACCCCCCGTAATCTGGTAGCTCTGGTAGGTAAACCATTCCTCCAATCTCAGACTGGGTTTGCCGTAGATGGCTTTGCCTGCAATACAGACGTACTTGACGGCAGGATGAAACGCGCCTGGATAAGTCGTATTCACAAAATCTATATTGCGGCGTGTCCAACGTTCTTGGCTGGTGTGTGGGGTGCCTAAGGTGATGAGGGTATTGACTAAGGGCTGACCATTCCAAGTGCGATCGCAGTACATTTCCTTCCCCAAATAAATTCGAGAAATCCAGCCCCCAGCAGAATGACCAATTAAATTAATCTGGGTGGCCTGATGCTGAGCTAGGGTTTGCCGAATGGTTTGATCGAGAATATCCAAAATTGGAGTAACAGGCCGCCCCCCTAACGTAACCCACCAGCTTTGACGCGTCAGTGGTACCGTCACCGTAGGGAATCCAGCCTGATTGAGAGACTGCTCTAGCCCCAAATAGTCATGGGCAGCGGCGAGATATCCTGGCAAAATAACAGTCGGCAGCGGCATAAATATGATCCCGTGGCGGCAAACGCGATAATAATGAGAAAATAACAGCAGTCTATCAAGCGTCTTTGACTTGTGAATACCGTCCGAACCGTCTCTGATACAAAACGAGCCTTCTATACCTTACATACCCGTCCCGTTTCGTCGGTGTATCGACGGGTGGTAGAAGAGCTGATGGTGGAAATCCATCTTCTGCGCGTCAATGAAGATTTCCGCAATGACCCCATCTTTGCCCTTGGAGTGGTTGGTACTTTTGATCGCTTTATGGCGGGCTATGAGCCAGCAGCAGACCGAGAGTCTATCTTTAAAGCGCTCTGTGGTGCTGAAGAATTAGATCCCAGCCAGTTTCGTAGCGATGCTGAGTCTGCTAAAGCTGCCGCTGCGGGGCACAGCTCAGAAGATTTGCTGGCATGGGTGACGCAATCTGCGGCCTCTGGCGGAGAAGGGGTGGCGGGGACGCTCCATGCGATCGCCACAAACCCTAAGTTCAAGTACAGTCGTCTGTTTGCCATTGGTCTGTATAACTTACTTGAGTCTGCCGACCCTGCTTTAGTGGCAGATGCTGAGAAGCTCAATGCGTACATTGACAAACTGGCGGTGCCATTGAACCTTTCGGCAGCTAAAATCCAGCGCGATCTTGAGCTATATCGGGGCAATATAGATAAGCTAGAGCAAGCCCAGAAGGCGATGGCTGAGTTTATTGAAGGGGAGCGTCGCCGTCAGCAAAAGCGGGCTGAAGAACTTCAGCAGAAGGCCGATGCCGCCGAGGGTGCACCTGTTACCCCAGAGCCTGATTCGGCTGCGCCCTCTGCCTAAAAGAGCCAGACAAACAAACGTTTAGCGAGAGCGATCCCTATGTCTACGGTGCCTGTTGCGTTGGTGCGTGCTACTAGCTATGGCGATCGCCCGATCCTGCGCTCTGCCATTGAAAAGCTGCTCGAACCCCTAGGCGGGATGGGTGCCTTTGTGAAAAAAGGCGATCGCGTGTTGCTTAAGCCCAATCTGCTCACAGGCGCACGACCCACGAAAGAATGCACCACTCGCCCTGAAGTGGTGTACTGTGTGGCGCAGTTGGTCAAAGAAGCAGGCGGTACACCCTTTTTAGGCGATGGCCCTGCTTTTGGGTCAGCCTATGGGGTGGCAAAAGCAAACGGCTACCTGCCAATGCTGCAAGAGCTAGAGATTCCCGTTGTGGAATTTCATGGCGCACGGTATGAGGCCGTGGGCGAGGCGTTTGATCATCTGCGGCTTTCTAAGGAAGTGATGGATGCAGACGTGGTAATTAACCTACCCAAGGTGAAGTCTCACATGCAGTTAACGCTAACCTTGGGGGTCAAAAATCTGTTTGGCTGTGTCCCTGGCAAGATGAAGGCGTGGTGGCACCTAGAAGCAGGCAAAGACGCGGAACGGTTTGGCGAAATGCTGGTGGAAACGGCGCGAACTATCAACCCAGATTTGACGATCTTGGATGGCATTATTGGGCATGAGGGGAATGGCCCAAGTGGGGGTGAGCCTAGAGATTTGGGGGTGTTGGCAGCTTCTGCTAATGTATTTGCCCTAGACCGTGCTTTAGTTGAGATTTTGAAGGTGGATCCGCGTTTGATTCCGACCCAGAGAGCTGCAAATCGCCTAGGGCTAAATGATGTTGAGATTACCTATCCGCTGTTGACACCTCAGGATTTAGCGATTGATGGCTGGCTGCTACCTGAAAAAATGATGCCGATTGATTTTGGTGCGCCGCGTGTTCTGCGATCTACATTTAAGCATCTGTACATTCGCTGGATTAAAGAGCCGATGACTGCTTACGCTGGTCGATAAAACAAGGATCATGAAACGAGCCGAGGTTTTAGACATTTTAGAGTCCCATAGAGAGCGGCTGCATGTCTTAGGGGTGAAGTCGCTTGAGCTTTTTGGGTCTGTTGCGAGAGATGATGCACGTCCTGATAGTGATGTTGACTTCTTAGTAGAATTTATGACTGAGGCAACGTTATTTGATCTGTTTAGTGTGCAGCATTATCTAGAAGAAATCCTTGGATGCAAAGTCGATCTAGGAACAAAATCGGCACTTAGGCAACATCTCCGTGAACCTGTCTTACAGGAGTGCATCCGTGCCTTCTAGAAAATGGCAGCAATAAGTAGGACGGCAAACAATTTAGCTCTGAGTTGCTTTGTTTTGAAATACTGAAGTGGTTGAATAGAGTGCTAAGGCGGCCCAGATCAGGCCAAAAGTGACAAGGTGAGCCTGAGTAAACGCCTCATGATAAATACCTATCCCTAGTCCGAGCTGCAAACTAGGGGCAATGTACTGGAAAAACCCTAATGTTGAAAGCCGCAGCCGCTGTGCCGCGTTGTTAAACCACAACAGCGGCAGAGATGTGATGACACCAGCTCCGATGAAGAGCAATGTGAGCGTGGTGTTTTGACCAAAATGGCTGATGTGTTGGGTGTTGAGGAATGTGAGATAGGCGATCGCCACCGGACTCAACAAACACGTTTCCATCGTCAGCCCCACCAAAGGACTCACCGGAATCAGCTTTCGCAATAGGCCGTAAGAGCCAAAGGAAACCGCCAGCGTTAACCCCAGCCAAGGCACCTGCCCCAGTGCCACCACAGAATTTAAAACCCCTAGCGTCGCCAAGAAAACCGCACTACTTTGCCCCCAAGTCAGTTTTTCTTTCAGGATAAAAACCCCTAATAGAACATTGACAAGGGGGGTAATAAAATAGCCCAGACTGGTTTCAACAATTCGCCCTGTGCCAACGCCATAGATATAAAACCCCCAATTCAGCGACAAAATAGAGGACGTGAGCAGCAGCGGCAGCCATAGTTTGGGAGATCCCAGCAGCTTTTTAAGCTCGGGCAAATTTTTCTGAGCCGCTAACGCCAGCAGCAGCAATAAACTAGACCACACCATTCTGTGGCCTAGAATTTCAAGCGCTGGAACCGTGCCAAAATTCTTCCAGTACAGCGGCACAAGCCCCCAAGACCCGTAGGCCAGCGTGGCGTACAGTACCCCAAGACGATTGGAAGTCAGCGGTTTCACAATGGAAAATATCCGGTTCAAAACATCCAGCGGTAGGGGCAGGTTTAGCTAGAACCCTTTGAAACAGACCGTTATCCCTGGCAAAACCTGCCCTATAACTAATGCAAAAACACCTCTAAAGAAATCTTTAGAGGTGTTTTTAATGCGGATGGCGAGACTCGAACTCGCACAGCGTGAGCCACACGCCCCTCAAGCGTGCGTGTCTACCAATTCCACCACATCCGCAAGGGTTATTTGTTAAATGGGTTAGGCTTGCTCTCCCATTTAGGCTTACAAAGTATAACAGGTTTATCCAACCTCAGAAAAGCATTTTCTTGAAATTAATCCGTCACAGGGATCGCTGAATCAAAATGGAGTCTTCAGGATCTTGATACAATCTAGACAACTGAGCTAAAAGGGTCAAAATATCTGTGGCGGTGAAACCGGACTGGCTGCGCGTCAAGGCTCCCCAATGGGAACGGGTGGGCAATGTAAAAGACATTTTGAGAGACTTACAGCTTAATACAGTCTGCGAAGAAGCCTCTTGCCCCAATATCGGCGAGTGCTTTAGCAACGGTACAGCCACATTTTTGATCATGGGACCCGCCTGCACCCGCGCCTGCCCCTACTGCGATATTGATTTTGAGAAAAAGCCTACGGCTTTAGATGCCACTGAGCCAACGCGCTTAGCTGAAGCCGTGCGCCGCATGAACCTTAAACATGTGGTCATCACCTCCGTCAACCGAGATGACCTGCCCGACGGTGGCGCAGACCAGTTTGTGCAGTGCATCCAAAATACACGGGTGCTTTCTCCTAAAACCACCATTGAGGTTTTGATTCCTGACCTGTGCGGCAACTGGGATGCCTTGTCCCAAATCTTAGCTGCCCAGCCAGATGTCCTCAATCACAACACCGAAACCGTCCCGCGCCTCTATCGCCGAGTGCGTCCTCAGGGGGATTATGGGCGATCGCTAGAATTACTGCGGCGATCGCGGGAAATTGCGCCTTGGGTTTACACCAAATCTGGCGTAATGGCAGGGCTAGGCGAAACCCCCTCAGAAATTGAGCAGGTGATGGCAGATTTGCGCCAGGTTGACTGCGATATTGTCACCCTCGGTCAATACCTTCAGCCCACGCCCAAGCATTTGCCTGTAAAAGATTTTGTTACCCCAGCGCAGTTTGAGGCGTGGCGCATGACGGGGCAAACCCTTGGCTTTTTGCAGGTTGTCTCTTCACCGCTCACGCGCAGCTCTTACCATGCCGAAGAAGTGCGCCGACTGATGGTGCAACATCCTCGTCAAAAGCCCATGATTGCATCGACACAAACGCCCATTGCTGTAGCTTAGATAGTCTGAATGAACTCCTCCCTTTCAACGCCAAAATATTCTCGATTTCAAAAGCTGATCCACTACCTTCGCCCTCATAAAGTTCGCGTTGCCATTGGCGTAGTGACGCTGTTTGCGGTTAACGGCATTGGCACCTACCTGCCCATTTTGATTAGCAAGGTGATTGACGAACTGCAAACGAAGTTTGAGCTTTCGCAGCTTTGGCAAGAGGTGGGGCTGATTGTGGGGCTGGCCTCTTTGATGCTAATTATGCGGATGAGTTCTCGCATTGCAATTTTTGGCGTAGGTCGTCAGGTTGAGTTTGACCTCAAGCAGCAAATTTTTGACCACGTTTTGCGATTGGAACCCGCCTACTTTGCCACCCGCACCATTGGCGATCTCATCAACCGCGCCACCAGCGATGTCGATAACATCCGGCGACTGGTGGGCTTTGCGCT
>JBGSVR010000158.1:0-13167 GCA_041752855.1 Thermosynechococcaceae cyanobacterium | reverse complement strand
GATTGGGTTCAACGCTCGAATGCTCAAGAAAACCCACTGGATTTAATTGGAGAAAACAAAAATGACAAACTCCCAGAACAATCACCACTTGACGGAGCCTCAAAATCAGAGCCAGCCACCAACGAATCACGAATACGACTTCCAGACATTGGTGGAGGCAATCAGAAGCCATCAAGAAATGCAGGCGCTGGAGGAAGTGATGCCCCAGTTGATCGGGTTGAATCAACAGATCTTGAAAATCTTGGAAAGAAATCCGTAGTCGAACCCCACTTACAAACGAACCTATTTGAACAAATTGGAGAACATCATGTCAGACAAAACAGCAGCAGTGAAAGTTACCGAGCCAGCTCCGATGCTGAACGAGCCAGAGGCAGGTTATCAACCGACCGAATTCGAGCAGATCGTCAACTATCTGAAAACACAGTCGGAAATGATAGAGGAGTTACCGGATTCCATCGAGAGTCGGATCAAAACCTTAATGACGCCGAAAGAGGGCAAAACCGACACCTACCTGCTGCTCGAAAAAGTAGGGAAGATGACCGAGCGCAATTTGGAGAGACAAACGAAACAAATGGAAATGTTAGAGAAATTGGATCAGAAGATCGACAGACTGCTAGCCTCCAGCGAATCGCAGACGCCATCTTCAGAGTTAGGCTCCAGCGGGAACTAGCAGAACCAATGGCGCGTTTACAGGTTCAGCTTGAAACGTTAGCCAGAATCGAAAGGCTGAACGATGAAAAACAGGCCAGCATTTCAGCCAAGCTTGAGCTTTATTTCTCTCAAAGCAAGGTTGAGGTGCTGGACACTACCCTAGAAGAATGGCGCTCGCTTACACAGGAGCAGAATGTACTTCAGCTTCCTGAGTTAGCAAATGCTCCACAGCAAAAATTTGCGCCCTCACAAGTAGTAGAACTCACCGAGCTACTAGAAAATTTCCCAGCACAAAAGGCCATTGAGTTCGCAATGGAGGAATATTACCAAGCCAACGAACAGGTCATTGATATGAAATCCACTCTGAAGACGGGCATCCCTGTTTTCAGGGTGGATGACCTTTCAGCGTTCAGGAATGAACGCAATGAGGACACCATGCCCACCAAAACCGTCGAACCACCCAGACGTAAACCGCAACCCGCAGAACAATCAACACCGCCAGGACAAACTGCCAAACCCACAAAACGACAGCCCAAGGCAAAGATTGAAAATCCTGCGTTCTGGCAACCGCTCTATCCTGCCAGAATACCTAGCAACATTGAGCCGCGTCACTGGGATGAGTTCAAACGCAGCGCCATCCATCCAGACCTGATCGCCCTCAATGCCGAGAGTGTTTCCGGTCAGGAGGTCTATGAAAGACTCCTTTCCGAACGCTTAGCCCAACTTGGTACAGGCCAATATGTCACGCAGCCAATGGCGCGGCTCATGGCTCAGTATGAGCAGGTCGCCGAAGGCGGTTGGTGGGGTAAAGCTGGTATTGATGCAAAGTCTTTACTCAATCTTCAGCCAGGGCAACAGCCACAGCTCAGCACTTGGGGCTGCTTTAAGGCCGATAACCCCAGACTTGACCAGGGCAAGACTGAGCGCAAAGGCCAAGATGAGTTCATCAAGTACGAGAACCCGTTAGGGGTCAGCCGCAGTCTTTATCTGCCTCTTGTGCCGGACACTCTTGCCAACCGCATCTACAAGAAGCACGGCATCCAACCCACCGCAGCCGAGAAGTGTAGCGGCTTCTGGTATGTGGTGCGTCAGTACAACTTGCCCATCACAATCACTGAAGGAGCCAAGAAGACTTGGGCAAGCCTGAGCCAGGGTGAAGTGACCATCGGTATAGCGGGGGTTAACGGCATCTATCGCGCTAATGACCAAGAAGGTAAGCTAATGCCAGCGCGTCAACTCAATGACCAGATGGCGGTCTTTGCCACACCAGGGCGAGAGTTCCGCTTTGCCTTTGACCAGGACACCAAGGCTGCAACGGTGCGAACTGTCCGCCGTGACAGAGTACGAGGCATTGAACTTCTTGAGGCTCAAGGCTGTACGTGCAAGGTCGTCAACTGGAAACCGGAAGATGGCAAAGGACTTGATGACCTCATCATCAATCGTGGCCCACTAGCCTACACCCAGGCGATCGCCACCGCCGAAACCAGCGACCAAGACAAACGCACCCATTACCGGACTGAGTACAACACGATCGCCCGTCAGGTTCGTGTCAATTACCCAGAGGCCACGCCAGAGCTGCTGGATGCTGAAGTCTACCTACGCACCATTGCTAAAGCTGAAGCCAAAGACGGCGATCGCTTCTTAAGCCAAAGCGACAACGCGCGATCGCTCGACACGCCCCAGCAGGTTGCAGCCTATATCCAACAGGTCAAGGCCAGCGCACCACAGTACCTTCAGCAGCGGCGGGAACTTGAGGCAGCTCAGTCGCAGAAAGCGGCGGATAGAGCTGAATATATGGCGATCGCTCAGCAGGTACGCAGTGAATGGGGCAATGTTTTTGCTGAACGAGTCGATATTGAGGTCTACCTAAAAGCTGGCAAAAATGGCGATCGCGTACTGTCTCAAAGTGACAATGTGCGGACGCTTGAAACACCCGATCAAGTGAAGCAATACATCGAACGCATTCACACCGCAGCGCCGCAGTACCAGAACGCCAAAGCACTTTATGGAAAGCTTGCCGCTAGTATCAAAAAGGCAAAACGCGCTCTCATCCCATTCCGACTTGACCTTGAAATCCAGTTCCAGGCCAAGCGCGGCAATATCAAAGAACTTGACCAGATCCTGATGCACAGTGAAGTGACAAAGGCTTTCTCCAAAGACGATCCCATCAAAGCACAACGCTATATCAAGGCACTTGGGGAACTTGCGACACTGTACGAGAGCTTAAGGGAATCACCCAACCAGGACGCGGTGAATCAGAGCATTCCAAAACTTGTCCGCAAGAAGTTGGTTGACCCAGAGGCCATGAGAAGACTCAGAGAAGAGGAGGAGCTACGCAGACGGCAGCAGGAGCGGCAGGAACGACAGCTCTGAAGAGGGTGGGAGTGGCTTGTTCCTGTAAAGAAGGGCGCTGCTAAATACCCTGTAAGATATGATGGCGCTGCTTTAGCCTCTGTGATGTAATGTCTTTCGACAACCTCTGCAAACTCCTTGCTGAAAAGCACCCTGACCGTTTTGCCTCTTGGGTATTGGGTCAATCCGTTCAATCGGCAATTGTCCTTAAATCTGAATTGAGCATTGAGCCTATTCGCGCTGATTCTGTGACCTTTCTGAAGTTTCAAGGCCAGATCCTCCACTTAGAATTTCAGGTCAAACTAGATTCTGAACCGCCCTTACCGCTTAGATTTCTGGACTACTGGGTTAGACTTTATCGCCTCTACCGTCTTCCCATTTATCAAGTATTGGTGCTTCTGCGTCCTCCGGCTGAAGGGACGGTGATTGAGTCTGCTTTCATCTATGGAACTACACGTCATGAATATCAAGTTGTCAAAATGTGGGAGCAAGATCCAGCCCTGTTTTTGAATGACCCAGCCCTTTTACCCTTGGCGACCCTCACTGCCGCTGACTCTCCTATTCAGCTTCTACAGCAAGTCGCTCAACAGGTCAGTACAATAGAGTCATCCCAGCAGCGACAAGAATTATCTGCCTACGCCCAGTTGATTGCAGGGCTACGCTTTGACAAAACTTTAATCCGTCAGGTTTTTCAAGAGGGCATTATGCGCGAATCTGTCATCTATCAAGAAATTCTCCAAGAAGGGGCGGTTCAAGGTAAAGCTGAAGGTATCCTTGAGGGTGAGCAAGCCGTCATCCTTCGACAACTCGCCCGACGGATTGGACATATCCCCGATGACCTTCAATCAAAGATTCAGGCGTTGTCGCTCTACCAATTAGAAGCTCTTGCTGAAGCGCTGCTAGAGTTTACCCAACCGACCGATTTACTTCACTGGCTCAAAAGTAATGACGGCTGATTGCCCAAGGATACAGAAAAGCCAGCCTGAATCGAGAGACTGGCTCTAAGGAATAGAAGTTTTATCGTGGAGTCACATCAACTCTAAACGGTTGCAACGGCTTTCGATGACCAGCGCGACTCCTGCTCCTGTTTGGTTTGCTGAGACTCTACAGCAGCCTCAGACTGTTTTGCGCGTGACTGAGCCTGAGAGACAATCTGCTCATTCGTTTTGGGCGAGATGTCCTGAAGCTCCTTATACCCTGCGTCATGCTGGGAGAGCATTTCAGTGACGGCTTTTGCCTCCATCCCTGACGCAAAGGCAGCTTGTGCAACCTGCTTTGTCTTTTCATACCCTGTGGCTCTAACGTTTTGGGATAGCTCGTTGTATTTGACTTGAGAAGGCGTTGAAACTTCAGCCTTGACCGACTCTTTTACAAAGGCATGTCCAGCTAAAACATTGCCGTCTTTCACATGGAGCAGAAGCTGACCACCAACCGATATCTTCACTTCCCCTTTGAGATTAGCGGGGTCTGACATAGCCTTTTGGAGCATTTCATGCGCCTGCTGGTCTAACTTACTGGTTTCAAGGGTATTATTTTTGAGCTTAAAGACCGTTTGACCATCCAGGTCAATCTGAGCATTCTTAATGTCGATTCCACGCGAACCAAACTGCATATTGAGCATGGATAGAGCGGCACTTTCATACTGCTTTTCGGCTTCAGACTGTGCGATGGGTGCAGACGGTTTAGCTGGTTCTGCTTCTTCGGGTTCGTCAACAAACAATGGTTTTGGTGCAGGCTCCTCTTGAGACACAATAGGGGTTGTCTTAGGCGCTTGTGGTTCGATAGGTTCAGGCGTAAATCCATTAACGCTAGACTCCACTGACCCATTGCTTAAGAAATCAGGTACCCCAGGCATTTGAGATTGCGCTTGTTCACCTGGAGTATAGCGACCGTCTTGAATCGCAGTCTGTAATTGACCCTCAACGGTTTGCTTAAGGGCTTCATAGTTGCTCACGGCATCCTGATAGAAACGTTCTTGAAGAAGGTAGGTTTCTCCCTGGTCTACTCTATTCTGAAGTGCATTAAGGTTTTGACGTTGACTATCCAGCGCTGCATAGTTACGGCTAAGGGCAGTATCTCCAATCCCATTCACCTTATCTTGCGTCAATCCTTGAGCATCTTTGATATCAAAGTTTTCAGGAATCATGGTTTGTCCTTTAGGGGTGAATTTATCTTGAATCGACTTGACGAATGATTGCGCTCGCTCAATGACAGTGGCAGTCTTTTGCCGAGCGTCAAAAATGGACTGCACAATGCCCTTCCGAGCAATGGCAGCGGCGACAGCCTGAGTTGATTTAATCGCGGCGTTCCCAATCAGCACAGCCGTACCAACCTGTCCGACCACTTGAGCGCTGGCATTAACAGCCCCCATCGTCATATTCTCTAGCGTGCTGCCTACCGCCCCAGCGACAGTATGAATGCCCATACCCGTTGGCAATGCATTCATGAACGAGTTGCCGAAGTGTGCCAAGGCACTGCCAGCAATCATCGTTGTCGCGGTTGAGGTCAGGCTACTGCCCAGATGAGTAGCACCCGATATCAGCAAGTCAGCGCCAGGGATTCGTGAGGCGATCGCCGTGACTGCCAACGGTGCCGCGATGCTCTGCATGAATGACTTGGTTCCCCGCAGCGGCAGCGGTGTGATTGAGAAGACTGCGTTTTCTGTGGCCTGTAGTGCGTTGTAGGCATTTGATACAAACGCTTTTGCATCTTGGGTGATGCTAGATTGTGCCTGAGCTAAAGCCCCAGAAGCCTTGTCATACCAATCTTGGTAATAGCTGCGCGTTGCCTCAGTGATCATGCGATTAAGGCTTGAGGCGGACATATTCTGATCCACAGCGGCCTGCACGGGAGCGCCAGCAGCTAATATGCCCGTTACGTCATTAACATCAAGGTTGTCGTCTAGCGCTTTTGCTTTGACGATCTCGTTCATTCGGGTTGCAGAAACCGGATCATCCAGGCTCAAACGCTTGAGATCAGCAAATGAGCGTTGTGCAAACTCTGACTCGTTAAGGGCATTGAGGTAATACTGTTGATACTCGTTGCGCTCCATCTTATTTATTTAGCCTCAGTAATTTTGGCCTTTAGTCTGCGAATGGGCATGGTTGTGACGTAGCCGGACGTAAATGCAAGGGAAAATGCGGCAATCAGCTTCGGCAAGTTTGGTCGTTTGATAGGGTGCGATTGGGCAACAAAGTTTAACACTGAGAAAAAGACAAGCACCCATATTATTGAGTTGATGATCGTTAAACTGATTCGCTTAGGCTTAACGAGAGACAAGCCTTTTTTAGCGATAGGTTGAGCTTTGTTTGTTACGTTTTCTGCGACTTGGTTCATAGAGACATCTCTTTTTGTTTTTCTTTTAATTTGGACTTATCCATTACTTTTTTAGCTTCCTTGGATTGAGAATGTTCCTGTCGTTTGGTCAATAATGTTGCTCTATCAAAAGCTGTGTCAGCGTACTTTTCGAGGTTATGGCTATCCTTTGCCGTTGCAGATTCTAAAATATGTGGCCTAATCTCTGAATCCATTAAGCCAATCGCTCTGAGATCTTGAATCCGTCTGACATCATCGTCAATCCCTGCCTTGGGTGATTTGATATCAACCTTTAGATTGGGGCGTTGATTGAGCAGCTTATCGAGGGTCACTTGCCCAAGGGTGAGCAATGGACGGCTGATATGT
Organism: Thermosynechococcaceae cyanobacterium; assembly: GCA_041752855.1. Lineage (GTDB taxonomy): Bacteria > Cyanobacteriota > Cyanobacteriia > Thermosynechococcales > Thermosynechococcaceae > JAAURS01. The sequence continues at coordinate 6,483 of JBGSVR010000158.1, read as the reverse complement.
CCAACCATTGAATCTAGAAAACGAGTGACTTCGTGGTCGATATTGCTCATACCGCCGCCTCCACTTTTTCTTGAGTCATGAATTTGTAGTCATCCGGCAAGGGCAAAAGCGTATCTGCGATCGCCTGACGGTTTGTGACCTGTATCGCTAAGTTTCGCTCTAGCTTTCGCTTAAAGATTTTGAGATATTGTGGTGCAAGATCTTCTTCCCACACCTTGGTACAGCTATCTCTACGCGCTTGGTCTTTTTTGTTGAGCGGGATTTTTATCCGGTACGGTCTATTCTTCATCCCAGGTGAAAAGATGAGGCATTCTCCGATGAGAAACAGCTCTACGTCCGATGCTGGCACAAGGTCAACAACGGAGCGCATCGTTCGCTTCTCTTCCTTGTACTTCACTTCGGTCTTACCGCAAAGCCGTGATATTTTCTCTGATGTCTGAATATCATTGGGCTTGAAATAGAACTTAGTGGATAGGTTGGAAAGGATGGAGATGGCCTCATCTTTTGTGTACTTCATGTTCACTTGGGAATCGGTTTGATAGCCCAGGAACAGGAAGAACCCATAAGACCTGAATCGTGACACCCATTGGTTGATGGAAGGCCAACGGGCGGAGGCAAATTCATCCAGGATTAAGCAAAACGTTTCTTGGCGTTTCGTGTTGCCGTTTACGTTGCGCTTCACCAACATCTCGATGATGGCGGTGACAATGGGGATGACCGACGATTCACGCTGTTCATCAATCTGGAAGAACACAATCTTTTTACCGTCCAGGTCTAGCGGTATTTCAGACTTCAGCAGTGAAGGGATTGATTGGGCAGACAGTAAATCCTGCATGTGCAGCACCGCAGACCCGACGATACCAGCGGAGGTCTGTTCGGCATGGGCAACAGACTTAAGACCCGTGGATGCCATGCCAGCCCATGTCCCAAGGGACAGATTCTCTCGTGCAGCGTCTAAGCGCACCGCAAAGTTAGACAGATCCAAGAAGGAGAAGGCCGTCAGCAAATCTGGGAATGGCGATTCTTTGGCAAGCATGAAGCTAGTCTTAAGGGCGCTTTTCCCTTGAGGGCCAAAGAATCCATCTTCACGCGCACCTACCGCACCGAGGTTGGAATGGACACAGTTGGAAATTTCACCCGCACCTTGACCATCTTCGGCAGAGTCCATGAAGTCCAGAAGGTTAATACCCTGCTCTGGGAATGAATAAACCTCATACCCTCTCATCGCAGCATAGGCCGCATGGCGCTTAGCGAGATCACCCTTAATGTCATAGACCACAATCGTCTTACCCTGATCAATCAATGAATCAATGACGGGGCTACAGACGCTTTCTGTCTTACCGCACCCAGACATACCAACCGTGGCAATGCCAGGGCACACATTAGAGAGTGCCGGAGATCTTGCATAATCGCTACCCAAGGTCACGCCTAGCTTATTGAGCTTTTTAGCCTTGATGTCTTTGATGGCCTTCAGCTTGCCAGCGCGAATCTCAAACCAGTTTGCAAACCGAGCGTGGGCGAGGACTTTATTCTGAGCGTTCCAGATATAAACACCTGCAATCAACAGGCCAAGAAAGATGCACGGGGTGAGGACTTTAGGCTCAAGGATTTTACCTAGTTGCGTATCCAAGGAGTACGGCTTAACTTGCTCGACGGCAATATAAGGCTTAGTAGAAATATCGGTCATAGAACCACCTATCATAAAACCAATCGTTTTTACCACGCGAGGTTGAATAAAAGACTGAGCCAAAAGCAAATATTCCAAGAAACTGCAAAGCTAGAAAAGCGAACCCACCTAAAAGATTTAGTCCATAAAAGACAAGAGAACATCTAATGAGGAGTCGGTCATTTATAACTTGAAAACCTTTAAGGTAAGAATCGCAAAACTTAAAAGTCACATAGGAAGCGAATGGATTAGACAGTAGTGAAAAGAAGAAAAAACAGACGAGCGGGATTCCACTTAAGTGAACAGCAATCAACTCATATCCCGATGCCAAAATATATTCAATTGTCAAAAATATAAATGACGCAATGATTCTAGAGAAAAAAGTGGCACTGAAGTTATCTCCAGAAATCATTTGGACAAACCAGAATGAAAGCAGAGAAACAATATAGAGAAAGAAAGCTTCAAAAAAATCCATCGAAAAACCCTCTTATTTTGAGGAATGCAAACCCGCGCAGGTAGCAGACTTTTGGCACATATAGATACCAGAAGCAGCCCCAATAAACATCGAAAAACAGATAAGTGCCAGTACAGGCCACAGTGAAAATATTGAGAGTGACCATTCAATCCGTGTGAGCTGTGCATTGCGTCTAATCTCCCAACGTTTTTCTAGGCTTACCTTTTTTGTTTCTTCTTCTACTTTTAATAGATCTTGAGCGTCCTGCTTTATCTCAGAAAGCCTATCAGCATATTCCACTATGGCAATCTGGATTCTAAGCGCAACACTATCGCCAAAACCCCCAAAACTTTTTGTTAATTCTTCACTAACCCCTTTATCTTCGACTGCCCTCAAGATTTCGCTTGTCCAGTCAACTGTCTCCATCTGCTGACGAGCAGCTTCACCAATCTCTTGCGCTTGCTCAAAGATGCGGTCGCTCACAGCACGGGCGATCGCTCCCTCCATCACTTTGTCTTGCTTAAGAACATTTAGAAGTGAGGAATGGAGAGGAGTTTCAGAGATTGGAGGATCTTGAAGCATCATGAAATCAATCTCCGCGATGCTCTTCGGTTTCACAGACTACGGAGCGAATGGGTATGGGTTGAAGTTTTCTATTCTTCACAATCCAAGCCTTTTCAGGAATATTTCGATGAAGTAGGACAACGATAACTTTATCCATAAATCCAACCTCTTTTCTAAAACATACGAACCGACCACGGGCGATATAATCGCTATCTTTAATGGGGATTACAGCAGAATCTAAGTGCTTATAAATGGGTAACTGTCCTTCATATCCTGTAACCTCATCAAGTGAAATGGTGTATTGCTTAGTTGATTTAGAGGCCAAGATGGTGAGGTTATCATCAATCAACCATCCCCCATCATCATAAGAATAATCAGCGAGATAGCTAGCTATAAGGGTATGCTCATTGACGGGAAGCACAAAAGCATTCGCATTGAGAGAAAGAGCAGACAGGAATGCAATTACAATCAAAATAGCTGCACAGAATAACTTTTTCATAAGCTATCCATCCCATAAGCACCAATCCGTCTAAGTTCCTGCTCAGATTTACCAGGATATTGGCGTTTAATATTTTGCTCAAAAAGCTTTAAAGCAATTGCTAAATCGCTTTTAATAATCACCTTAAACTTATTGATTGCAGACTTAGGAATATAAGCACGGCTAATATCCTGAACCGGATAGCGATGATAGTTTTTACAGGTATTGTTCTTGATTTCTACAACGCTATAGCTAGGTGCCAAAATGGGATTATGCAATGCCCTCACCAATAACCAGCGACTTGGCTTGATGTCGGTATAACCCGCAATGGAGTATTGATAGGGCGCTCCAGCTTCAGCGATTGGTAAGCACGTTTTAATAGAGTCAAGGAGCTGCGGATTAGTCGCATTCGCGGCGAATATGTTGAAGACAAAAGCTAAAAAAACTGAAAGAGAAAAGACAAGCAGTGGTTTGAATTTCATACGTTTTAACCTGGTGCAGTGGGCAAAGGTGGATCATGTTTTACCTTGACAGGATTTGTTGCGGAACCTCCAATATAAATTTCGTAGTGTAAATGTGTTCCGGTACTGCCGCATCCTTCGGGAGTTTCATTACCCTCAACACCTACAAATTGACCTCGTTTAACAGGCTGATTTTTTGAAACAAACACCTGTACCATGTGGACATAACGGGTTTCAAGATTTGGACTAGGGTGCTTAATGGCAACAATGCCACCGCAGCGACCACCAACTGCAACCATCTCAGAAACAGTACCGTCTGCCGCAGCTCTAATACTTTCACCAGGGCCACGCTGCCAGTTTTGATAACCTTTTGGCGATTGTAGATCGACTCCTGCATGAGTACGCCCAGGTCTTGGGGCATCAAACATACCGCCATAAGAAGGGATTTTGCCTTTAGGGTTAGGGTTGAGCAAAATACAGCTCTGCCCATCCTTACAGGGAATAGGAGCGCCACAAACAGAAGCACTATTACTGGCAACGAGAGTACCACTGTTGGGAGCTGGGATACTTTTATGCCGCCAGTGCCAAGCCTCGTTATCAGCACCCACCCCATGAGTCCCGTTGTAGGATTGTGAGAATCCATAAGTCGCAGCATTAGCCTTGAGCCACTGGTAAGCAGCGGAGTTCTGAAATCCATTGTTGAGGTCTTGGCTAGCGTTGTTATTGGAGATATCAACCGCAAATCCTGACTGGTGTTCCGAGTAGCCAGGAGGGGCACTCACTTTAGCCGCCGCTTCAGGTGAGCCTAATTTGCGAACCTGAGCATCCCATAGCTGCTGCTGAATAGGGATAGAGCGAAATCCTGAGTATGCAGAAAGCGCAATACCTTTCAGTGAAGCAGCTCGTACCATCTGCTCAAATGCAGCGGCAGCAGTCTTATGCAGGTATTCTGTGCGACCTAACCCAGGCCGAGTCGTGACTGGGACTAGATCGTCTGCTCTGGCCTGAGTTTGCTGAGAGTAGCCATAAAGGGTTTTGGGAGAACTGGAGCCATTACTGCTACTGCTTGTACTAGAGACAAGGGTTGCGGAATTGATGGGGCCATACTGGGCAAGGTCAGACGAGTTACTCCATTTGGGAGAAACTTCAGCACCTCCAGGTAAACTTGTCCAGGTTCCGTTCAGCACCTGATCCGCATAAGCAAAGTCACCCGCAGCTATCCGGTTAAGGGTTTGCTGCCCTCCCACATCTTTAATCAGCGCGATTGAAGCGTTATCCCACTGGGCTGGATTCCAACCGTCATACCCATATTTCTCAAGGATTCCAGCTCTTGTAGACGGGATGAACTGATATTTGCCAGTGGCACCTAAATAGTTTGGACCAAGATCCCTTCCGTCTGATGATTCTCCATGAGCAATCCGGTCAAGGTATCGTTTGATATTTTGCTGAGAGCGCGGTGCATTGGGGTCAACTGATGGGCTATTGCCACCGCAGGGATCACCCGTAAAATTATTGGCATTAATCGGCGGCTGTCCAGCACTGATAACGACAACTGTATCGCCCTCTTTCATGGTTGTGAACGGAATCGGTCCAATCCCATAGGGCGTACAAGAGCGTCCGTAGAACGGAATATCAGCACAGATTCTCAGATAGAACGCAAAGGTAACAGTCCCTTTTACGTCATCCACTTTTGTCGCCACCAGGGAAATATTGGGGTCATCACCCCACGGTCTAATATGGACAGGCTCTTTGCCCTTAAACATTTTCGCAAGTGGGCCTTTACCGCCTTTAACCGACTGCCCTTTTTTCGGGTCATTGGAGCCGACGACAAACTGAAGGCCATTAAGCTGTTGAGAAAACAGAAGCGCCTTAGCATCATTGATTTCAAAGTTTGAGCAAACCCCATCAGGGCAAGGCGTAGAGGCGAAGGAATAGCCGCCACCCGTTAGGGCACGAGTTGCAGTTGTTGCGCCAGCGTCAGGGAAGTCGATTCTAGCGGTCGCGGCCTTAAGTAACCCCAGCAACGACTCTAAGGGAACGTTTGCCAGCCCAGGAACATTCTTGATGATTTGGTTTTTGAGTCCTGGTATGGATGTCAGCGCTGTACTCGCCAGGTTTGGGATAGACCCAATGGACAAATTATTGATGTTGGTCAGTGTGCCGATGGGAAGGTTGGCGAGGGCTGGATTATCTTTAATGAATTCACCGAAGGATTCTTGTGCCTTTTTTAGGCCAAAGCCAAAGCCGATGCCAACCAATGAGCGAACATCACCTGCACTCGCAGCGCTCAGGATACCGCCAAGGGGAATATTTTTGAGTGCAGGGAACTGTTCTACCAGTTTGGGTAAGCCCACCTTCAAAACACCTTGGAGCGCTGCACCTTGCCAATCGCCTTGCAATAGCTGCTCTAAGGGCAGGTCTTTCGCCCAAGGGTTTGCGTTTAGATAATTCTTGAGTTCGGGACTAACTTGTTGAAGGAATGGGATTGCACTACTGGCAATCCCAGCATTATTGCCAGAGATGATGGACTGAACTAGGGGGATAGACGAAGCAGGTAAATCAGCTAAGCCTGGTACAGAGCTGGCTAAATCGCTCAATGTATTGCCATTGATGGCTTTGAACGCACCGAGGGATACTTTATTCGGGTCAGCACCACCAAGAAAATCACCGACTGTTCTATTGCCTAAGCCGAAAACGCTTAAATCTCCAACCTTGATGGTTTGGCTGACAGGGGTGCCGATGTTAAAAGCACGGCTCGGATTATAGCCAATTTGATTGATTAAGTTGGTGTCGTCAATAATGCCAAAGTTTGCAGCTTCGACCACGCCCATATTATCGAAGGACACGTTTGACCAAACAG
>JBGSVR010000157.1:0-1621 GCA_041752855.1 Thermosynechococcaceae cyanobacterium | reverse complement strand
GAACAGGGGGAGTGCGATCGCATACCCTTCCTTCGGCCCATAAATTAGCCCTTTTTGCTCCAGACTCGCCAACGCACCCTGAAGCCCACCCCCCTTCGAGAGCTGATGCTTTTGGACATACTCACGGGCATGGGGGCTGTCGGTAGGATCGATCGCCAAACTTTCTAAAACCCGCGCCTGGATGGGCGGCAGTAGCAACAGTAGTGATTCAAACATTGTGGATAAATCATCAATCAGCGCCTGGGTACTGCGATGCACCTGATCTAGCTCAATGACAGGCGTTCTCTCTGTACTAAAAGCTGAAACACCCAAAGGCTGAGCATAGGCATAGGCGCGATAATCCACCCAAATCCGCCGAGCTAGGGTGCTAGCATCGCCCATATGACCTTGGACATAGCTTAAGTACAGCGCCAACGCATCCGCACCAAACTTTAAGCCTTGAGCAGCCATCACGCTAATCACCCAGTCTTCTAAAGTTTGCCGAGAAAGTGGCGGTAACGTAATAACCGTAAGACTGCTACTTTGCGCCCACGGCTCTGGAATGGTTGCAACCACCGCATAGCTCACGCGACTTTGGCGCTGAATTTCTTGTCGCAGATAGGCTTCCCATTGGTTTGACCGATCCCATGCCCGAATGTGGGGAAAGTTCTCAAACATAAACACAATGCGGCAGTCAAGCTGTTCTGCCAAGACCTGCGGCAAAGTCAGCAGCTCCTGAAACACTGCCCAAGTATCCTGACCCGTTGCAGTCCAGCCGAGTGAAGCCCGATGCGCTGATGATTGAAACGAAATATTATCGCTGTCTTGGCTCCACTGCTCTACCCATTGACGCTCTTGAGGCGTAGAGAATAGCTCTAGAAACCCCTCGGTCAAAAGCGTTAGAAAGCGATCGGTCGTAGTGGCTCGTAAACAGTCTAACTCCAGCACCCTTGCCCCGATGTGCTGCGCCGCGTGACGAATGAGGGTTCGCCGTCCGCTGCCCGTCACTCCTGTCAACATCAGATCGCCATCCGCCGCAAAGGTTTGACAAATGAGATCTCGCTCAACGGAATGACCAATTGGATAAGACGGCTTAAACGGAGACTGCATAGGGGTAGAAGGCCACTGCACTAGGGAAAATCCAGCCTTTGCTCGAACATTGAATTATCTAAATTGATAAATTCGCTTTCCATCTCTATCGCGATTGATAGATACTAAATAATAGTTTTTATGATAGTAGTAAATACTATTATTCCGTACACGTTCCCTTAGCAGTTTTGTTTATGGCACCCAGCACCCTTCCCCAGCGCCCTTCTGAGGCAGCCGCTTGGCATACCCTTGATGCAGACAAAGCCCTGCTTTTGTTAGAGAGCGATCGCACTAACGGACTCGCCGCCAACCAAATTGAAGCGCGGGTTGAGAAATATGGCACCAATGAGCTGGTCGAAACAAGTGGGCGATCGGCCTTCACCATCTTGGTAGACCAGTTCAAAAACATCATGCTGGTGATGCTGATTGCAGTCGCCATTATTTCTGCTGCGTTGGATATCTATGAAGGTACGACTCAAGGAAAGTTTGTATTTCCGAAGGATGCCGTGGCGATTTTTGCTGTGGTGTTTCTGAATGGCGTTTTGGGCTACAT
>JBGSVR010000156.1:0-3014 GCA_041752855.1 Thermosynechococcaceae cyanobacterium | reverse complement strand
CTTTGAAGTTCTTTATTTCAAAGAAGATTTTGTGATCGCGAGGGAAATGCCTGGAAACATTCCATTTTCTAGGCTTGTGACCGTTGAAATTTTAGTAGACAGTACCCGCGCCACCCAAGAAACCACGCATCTCAACGTAGTGGTTAAAAATGAGGAATTGCCCCTTCAGGCTAACAACCACTGTTATCAAATGTATGAAAAATTAAATCAGGCGATCGCCGACAACAAGGGCTGGAATCTCATTAAAAGTACCCTTGAAAATTCTTTGGGTTAGCTATTTTTAACCTCAACCTGAGGCTTTAGCGCAAAAAGTAAATCGTGACGAGTGAGAATACCCACCAGCTTTTGATGCTCATCCACCACAGGTAAACGATTTACCTTCTTCTCAAGCATGAGGTGAGCTGCATCTGCTAAGAGCGCATTAGGGCCTATGGTAATCGGATTTTCCGTCATGGCATCTTGGACAAACATGCCCAATGCCTTTTTCATGTGCTGATGGAAGTGTAGTGGCGATTCAAAATAAATAATGCTGCCCAGCAGCGTCATATAAAGCGGCGGCTGCACGGGCGACTCTCTGACCAGCAAATCGCCTTCTGAAAGAATGCCAACGACTTTTCCCTGATCGTCTGTGACGGGTAGTCCACTAATGCGACGTTCTTCCATGAGCTGAATTGCCGCTTCGACTGATTCTGTAGGCTGAATCACCACGGGGTTAGGAGTCATAAAATCCTTCACGAGGGAGGTTGTGATGGACATAAATTTTCTCCAGGTACTAATAAAAAAGGCTGCTGATGTGTCTGATGCGCAACGCTATCCTGCTGTGGCGGCACTAAGACTCGCTTCTGAAAGGCTGCGATCAGGTCTTAAGGTTTTGGCCTGTCGCAGATAAACATGCTGAACTTCAAGGGCAGGATCTGGGGTATTGAACTGAATCAGGCACCGAATGCAGTAGGGCAGATCGGTTACAACGTACATCTGCTGCACATCTAGTAAGGGCACACTTTGCCAATGGGGACGCTGACGGGCGATCGCCGCCGGAAAAACCCTATCTAAGTCTCGCGTAACAGAGAACGTCACGTTTACCACTTCAGACAGATCTAAGTCATTACGCGCCTCAATTTCATCGAGGAGTTCGTGTACGACCTCTCGAATTGCCGCCATTGAATTTTCAGTGGCAGTGGTTGCCCCACGAATTGCCTTTACTTTCCAGGTCACTACAGCATCCTCCTTAGGTTCATCATGCCCCAGAATAAAGCTGCTATCGGCATCCTGTTAGCAAACTTGACATCTTACGAGGGGCGGTTCAGAGTCTATTCTACAGCCGTCCTATTTATAGGCGTCCAGAGGGGTGATACATCCACAAGGGCAGCCCATTAGAAGCCATTTCAAAGTTAAGCCAAGTTTGCATCTCAACGGGGAGCATAAGACCTGAAGTCTTAGCGCTCTGGCTGCCTGGTATAAAGCGACTCCAAAACGGCTTGGGGTCTTCAATGTCGATACATTTGACTTTGTCTGGATCTAGCCCAGCGAGTTCTGCCGCCCAGCAACGTGCGTCTTCTTCGGTACCCAGGCGATCAACTAGCCCCAGGTCAAGCGCCTGTTGACCTGTGAAAACACGTCCATCGGCAAAGCGTTTGACTGCGTCTACCTCTAGCTTTCGGGCTTCAGCAACGGTTTGCACAAATTGTCCGTAGGTGGTGTCAATTAGGTCTTGCAGAATGTGCTGTTCTGGTTCGGTCAGTTCACGGTCAAAGGCCAAAATATCTTTGTAGGGACCTGACTTAATCACCTTAAAAGACACGCCTACTTTTTCGAGCAGCCGCTCTAGGTTATTGCCTCGCAAAATTACGCCAATGCTGCCCGTAATGGTACCTGGGTTTGCCATGATGTGCTGGGCACCCATGCCAATGTAAACCCCACCGGATGCCGAAATATTGCCGAAGCTGGCGACAATTTTAACTTTTTCTTGAAGCCGTTTGAGGGCGCTATAAATTTCGTGGGAGTCAACGACGGTGCCGCCAGGGCTATCAATCCGCAGCAGTAAGACGGGATACTGTTTTTCTTCGACGGTCTTGAGGGCTTTGAGAACTGATGTTCGGGTGCCTCCGGCGATCGCCCCTTTTACTTCAATCTTGGCAATTTGTTTTCGAGCAGCGGATTTAAACGGCCACATTATGTGCAATGGTCAAAACAACAGTGAAATGCTGAACAAGAGCCAGCTACATTAAGCAGTCTTGATTGTAGCGCGAGAGCCATAATCAAGGGTTAACCCCTTGCACGAGAAAAAATAAAGTCAGATCCCGATTGGCGCTTTGTTTCTTTGATGCTAAACCGTCAGGGATTCCCCCATCGTCTGCCCCGCAATCCAACCCGTTGTCCAAGCATTCTGGAAGTTAAACCCGCCCGTAACGCCATCCACATCCAAAATTTCACCCGCGAAGTATATACCCGGACAGCAACGGCTCTCCATCGTCTTAAAATTCACTTCCGTCAGCGGAATGCCGCCGCAGGTCACAAACTCATCCTTAAAAATTCCTTTGCCCTGAATGGCGAACTGCCCTTGTGTCAGCTCCAGCAGCAGTAGATTAAGCGCCTTTTTTGAAAGATCAGCCCAACGGAGTTCAGACTCAATCCCCACAGACTCGACCAATCGCTGCCAGAGACGTTGAGGTAACGTAACGGGGCAATGTTTGGCGATCGCCTTTCTCACCCAGTCCCCCTTCGTCTTCAGCAGCAGATCCCGCAACGCCTCAGGCTTCAGCGTAGGTAGCCAATTGACCTGAACGGTCGCCTGATACCGCACATCATGGAGCAGCCGCGCACCCCAAGCCGACAGCTTTAGCACCGCAGGCCCACTCACCCCCCAATGGGTAATCAGCAATGGCCCTTCTTGCTCTAGGGGCTTTTGACCCTCTACCAGCAGCTTTACCCGTACCAAGGGCGCTGCAACCCCCGCCAACTCCGCCAACCGAGCGTCTTTAATATTGAAGGTAAACAGCGAAGGGACTGGCGGT
>JBGSVR010000155.1:0-4985 GCA_041752855.1 Thermosynechococcaceae cyanobacterium | reverse complement strand
TGGAACGCTTACGCGTGAGTAGCTTATCCATCAAAGGCATCAGCTTATTTTTCATATTGCGCTTGGGTTTGACAATCAACTGAATCCCCATCTGAGTTAATAAAGTCTCAAACAACGATTGGGAAATATAACCTCGGTCTGCTAAGACTTTGCCCTTGAGTCCTTTGAGTAGACCCGGCGATTATGACAGACCTGTATTTTGGTCGTATCCATGACTGACAGACCGGTACATTGCCCAAAACAACTGTGTAGATAAACGCTTAAGGGTATCAAGGCCGAGGGTATCCACTCCACAAAACGGTTATAGCTAACGAGTTTTGGAAATGCTGACAGCCAATCAACACAGACCTTTTCGAGATAAAACGCTTTGAAATTTCGGTAGTGAGTTTGGTGAAAAGCGATCTGGATGGTCATCACCTCACTCAGAGACAGTTGGGCAGTTCGTTGGCAGTGTTTGTGTCCATCACCCATCAGTTGTTTTTGCCACAAGGGTTCAAAAATCTTGCAGAAATCGTCCACGGAGCAGAAAAGTTCTTCTAGACTAAGCATGGGGCTGACCTGTAAAGCTATTGGGTGATGACTTTTAGCTTACTTGTTAGCCCCTCCCTTATCCCGAACTCAGGTAAGCGTAAAGTCTGTGGTGGATCACGCTCAATGGAAGGTTTTGGGCAGACAGCCATTTTGCTGATGGTGATTCAATCTTGTAGGACGCAATCTCGTTCTGCTTTCGAGTTCTTTATTCAAGCTTTGAGGGCTTTTTCTGCTGCCGATACTCACCCTATCCCTTCGCTTGTTCCTAAATCAAACACCTGAATCCTTACGATTTTGTCAACCTTAAGTTTTATATGTTCTGTTCATGAAAATTGCTATTATTGCGTCTGGCTTTCTTCCGGTTGTTGATGGGGTGACAGTCAGTGGATTCCAGCGATTACGAAAATTGAGTAAATGGGGACATCAGGTATTATTCTTTTGCCCAAACTATGAAGCCTTGAAAAAGGTTTATCCAGACTGGGAAAACTACACTGGCAATATTTTTCCTGGTGTTCGGGTGGTAAATCTTGATAGCAATGGATTGATGGGTTTCGGGTTTGATCGGAATGTGTCTTTGTTTTCCTACCCATCTTTACTAAAAGAATTGAAAGCGTTCCAGCCTGACGTCATTCACGTTGATGAGCCAGAACGATTATTTTTAGGTTTCTTGAAAATACCTGGAATTGGCTATGCAAAGTCGGCTAATATTCCTTGTGTTAGTTTTTATAGAACAAATTTTATAGAATACGTTGATGATTATTTTATTTTCCCATCTTTTGTTAATGCGTGGATCAAGCTTGCCTTCCTAAAGATTTTTCTCTACATCTACGGATCCTACGATGTTACATTGGTTTCCAGTCGAGTTACCTATCAAAAAATAATTGAGCTAGGCTTTAAGAATGCCGAGTATGCAAACCTTCTCGGATTTGACTTTGAATCCTATAGCCCTGCACTTAAGACAGCATGTTTTTTTGAGGATATCTATCGTATATCTGGCCTAGATGGAAAAATTAAAATCATTTTCTTAGGACGTTTAACACCAGATAAAGGTTGGGAATTTACAATTGATTGTTTGTCTAAGCTGAGTCAAACGGTTGATCTTAAAGAAATAGCCCTCATCATCGCTGGAGATGGCCCTATGCGAGATGAAATCATGGCTAGACTGGGTGATTTGGGGTTTGAAGTTCACTTCTTAGGCAGAGTTTCGCCAGACAATGTCCCTAATCTTTTAGCAAATTGTGATCTCCATGTCACCACTTCTGAGAAAGAAACCCGTGGACTGACGGTGCTTGAGGCGTTTGCTGCGGGTATTCCAGTCATTGCGCCCAATAAAGGGGGCGTTATTGAAAATATCGAGGATGGAAGAAATGGGTTTTTATACTACCCTGGCGACCAAGCTGATTTTCTACAAAAGCTTACTCGCCTCATTCAAGATGGTGCCCTGCGAGAAACGATGGGTCAGCAGGGCAGAAAAGGCGTAGCGGACTATAGCTGGGACTATACGGTCAAAAACTTAGTTGAGGTCTGGGAAACGCAAATTGAGCGTCATAAAGCATCAGTAAAAAGCTAAGCAAACGGCTTTGATGAGGTGATCTCAATGGGTGTTTGATCGAAGGGGGTAGTTTTGGCGATCGCCCAACTTCTCTTCATACAGCTCAAACAGTTTTGCAAAATGTTCATCCATGCTGCCAATCTGATGGGCTGCGGCTTCTGCACAGGCGGCTTTCAGCATTGGGCGATCGCGTTTCAACAGTCTTTCAATGGCAGCAGCGCAAGCTTTAGAATCTCCTGGCGGATAGCTTTCTGCATAGCTGGGGCGGGCTAAGTCAAAAGCACCGCCCTGATTGGGCACCACGACGGGCGTTCCAGAACAAATGGCTTCTGCGACCGCAAGACCATAGGTTTCTGCCGAGGAGCCGTGGACAAGGGCATCTGCACTGGCGATCGCCGCAGACAAAAATGCACGGTCTTTAGTAAAGCCAGCCAGATGAATTCCTGAGACATTTCGGGCGCGGTACTCCGTCCAGCGTCGGAGTGGGCCATCCCCAAACATTACTAGCCCTACGGGCTGGGTTCGGCTCACGCGCTTAACGGCATCTATGACTGTACCCAAGCGCTTTTCAGGATGATGACGGCTCACCAAAATCAGTAAAGGAGCCGTTTCTGGCAGACCACAGAGTGCTAAAAGCTGTTTGCGAACCTTAGGATCACGGCGACTTGGCGAAAAGTGCGCCTTCTCAATGCCAAAGGGGACGGTCTTGACGTGCTGAAGGCCAAATTGCGAAAGCCGCCGCTCTAGCCAAGCGCCGCTCACCGTCGTGACATCAAAGTGCTGACTGAGGCGGCGCAGATACCGCCAGTACGCAAAACATAGGCGATCAACTCGATCTGCGCCCAAGATTGAGCCAAAGAAAGTCTGCCCCCAAACCGCCACGGGGTCTTCATGGAAAATCAGCGCCTTTAGTGCCTGCCCTGACCAATGCGCTGCACACCACCCACCGGCCCAAGTGCTAGATCCCTCCACAACATCAGGCTGTTCACGATCTAAAATTGCGTGGACGGCCTGCTCTCTACGAAGCAGATAGTATCGGGGGTCTAGGGGATCTGGGTTGCTCTTGACCCACACAATCCGACCGCCATTACAAACCTGTTCGCGATCTTCAGGGCCAGGAGCAATGACGACAATTTCATGTCCAGCTTGGGTGCCAGCGCTCAACTTTGCTAACGTATAGACCCGCACACCGCCGCCCCGCTCGGCGTAGAACTCTGAAACGTCAACAATTTTCATCGCAAACTGGCTGTGGGCATCTGCACTTTGGCTCAATCAAAATTAAGCAACGCTGGCGCTTTGAGGTGCAGGGGCAACCACAGGCGCTTTAAAGGCAGCGTTTTTCGATGTTAAAGACATGTGCGCAAGCTGTTCACTAATCCGCTCCTTTGCCAAAACGCGGTATTCAAAAAAGTGTTCGCCTTCGGCACACATAGATACATACAAATCAAACAGCTTCGGTTTGCGGCGAAACACTGTCCAAAGCTGTCGCCAAAATTGAACCCGAGTTTGCGCACGACGAATGCCTTGGTGCCAAGCTACTCGCGCAAATAGCAGCAGCTCTTGCTTAAGGGTAAAGTTACTCCACTGCCGATTAACCGTGGGGTCAGCAATATTGAGAATGTGATCGAGGCAGCGCTTGAGGTATTTGGGGGGTTCGTACAGCGTCCAGATGGTTTCAATGTACTCTTGGGCAATCTCGGCTTTGGGGCGCGTGGGGATAAAATTCATCAGGGAGTTTTGGTCGCCTGAGTGCTGATCGTCGAAGTGCGTGTACTCTAGACGCTCTTCTCGTTCGAGACGATCCCAGAGTGCCGTATTGGGCGGAGCCTGAAGAATGCCCAGCATGGGCTGATGGATATTGGTGGCCTCTACAAAAGCCTGAATGCGATCGCCTGCCCCCGTTCGCTCACCATCAAACCCAATAATGAACCCTGCGAAAATCATTAGTCCCGCATCATTAATTTTTTGGCAGGCTTCAATCATAGGGCTGCGGGTATTTTGCAGCTTCTTCGTGGTCTTAAGGCTATCTTCGTCAGGGGTTTCAATGCCCAAAAATACGGCAAAGAAGCCTGCGCGACGCATTAAATCAAGTAGCTCTTCGTCATCGGCAAGATTAATAGAGGCTTCCGTCACCAAAACAAAGGGGAACTTGCGTTCCTCCATCCAAGGAATCAATTCTCGCAAGAACAGCTTAACGTTGCGCTGATTGCCAATAAAGTTGTCATCTACGATAAACAGAGAGCCGCGCCACCCTAAGTCGTATATTCTTTGGAGTTCTGCGATCGCCTGGGCGGGGTCTTTGGTGCGGGGTTTGCGCCCGTAAAGCGTAATAATGTCACAAAACTCGCAGTTAAAAGGGCAGCCCCGCGAAAACTGGATAGACATGCTCAGGTATGCCTTTTGCTTGAGCAAATCGAAGCGGGGCATGGGGGTTAAGGTAACATCGGGCTTTTCTGCCGAGCGGAAAATGCCTTGGGGTTCGTCTTGGGCGATCGCACTCAAGAACATGGGGATGGTGAGTTCTCCCTCATCTAAGACCAGATAATGTGCCCCCGCATCTAGCGCGTCTTGAGGCACTGAGGTGGGGTATGGGCCACCGACGGCAACTTTTTTACCCGCCTTTACCCCTTTGCAAATCGTGGCGAGAAAATCAGAACGCTGGGCAAGCATTGCCGAAACAATCGCTACATCGCACCATTCCCAGTCCGCTTCAGTTTCTGACTCTACATTGCGATCTACAAACCGAATCTCCCAATCCTCGGGCAGCATGGCTGCGACGGTGATAATCCCAAGGGGCGGCAAGAGAGACTTCAGCCCTGCCATCTGAAGATATCGGTCATAGGACCAAAAAGACTGCGGAAATTGAGGATACAGTAATAGTGCTTTCATAGAAGACCTTCCT
>JBGSVR010000154.1:0-10671 GCA_041752855.1 Thermosynechococcaceae cyanobacterium | reverse complement strand
CGTCAACGATCCGGCGCAGCCCAGTACGGCCTTTGCCATGGGTCCCTTTATGCTGTTTCGCCGTGCGGCCTATGATCACATTGGCGGACATCGCGCTGTTGCCGATGATTTGGTCGAAGACGTGGCGCTGGCTCGTCAAATCAAGGCTTTTGGGCTAAAGATGCGTCTCATGCTGGGCTTGGGGCTAGTAAAAGTCAGAATGTACCAGAATCTCGCGGCCCTCTGGGAAGGCTGGACGAAGAATCTCCACATGGGCGCACAGCGCAAAGTCTCGGCAACGCTGATGATTTCGGTCATTGCGGTGCTTGTCTTAGTGGTGCCTTGGCTCGGCATTTTGCTGAGTGGTGCTGCTGTTCTCAGCGTAGGTTTACCAGACGGTGCGCTATTTCTGCTTCCCTTGGCTTTCGCCTTAGCACTGCTGTTGTGGGAATCGACGGTGTGGCGGCAGCAGGCCGTTTTGATAGAACTGCCCGTGCGCTACTGGAGCTTGAGCTGGTTGGGGGGGCTACTCGTCGCGGCGATCGCCATTGCCTCTATCATCAAAACAGAAACGGGCTGGGGCTGGACCTGGCGCGGACGATCACTGGCACTGCCAAATGCAAAAACAACGCCTTCCGCTTAAGCCTTACAACGCCGCCTACCTAGAGCAGGGGACAGGCGGCATCCCCATTGTGTTTCTCCACGGTTTTTTAGGCGACGGCAGCAACTGGCTACCTGTGATGGCGCATCTGCCCAATCACCGCTGCATTGCCCTAGATTTGTTGGGGTTTGGCGAGTCTGCAAAGCCGGAGCTGCGCTACAACGTTTGGCACCAGGTTGAGTTTGTACAGCAATGCATTGCGGCGCTGGAGCTTGAGAAGTTTTACCTGGTGGGGCATTCCTATGGGGGGTGGACTGCTGCCGCCTATGCGATCGCCTGCACCACGGGCAAACTGGGTCTGCCAGAGCGAGAGATGCCGCCGCCCCTGAATGCACTGGCAGGGCTGGCACTCGTTGCCCCCGCCGGAATCCGAGACGATCAGTTTGTGGGTCGCTATAACCATTTAAGGCCGCTGCTGTGGGAAAGCCCTTGGGTGGATTTAGGGCTAAAGGCGATCGCCCCCGTCAGCCGATGGATAGGGCAGCAGCAGTCTTTTGAAGAAATTATGCGGGTGCGTCAGGCATTGCTAGCGCAGCCTGTGGCAAAGTCATTTTTGCGCGATCGCCTTCGTCCTGAAGATGCGGTTGATACGGTTGAGCAAGACCTCAATCACATCCAGGTGCCAACACTGGTGATTGCAGCTAAAAAGGATGACACGATTCCACTCTGGCACTGTCAAACCTATGCGTCGGGGATTTCCCAGGCTCAGATGCACGTATTTCCACAGGCAGATCATGGGCTGCTGCAAACCGAAGGAGCGGCGATCGCTGAGATCTTGCTTAGGCGTGTAATACGTTAGCGCGCTGCCATAGTCATTTTGTGGGTCATTTTGTTTTGCAGGCGTAATTCTAAAAAGCTTTTTTTGAACCATACCGTTAAACTTTATTTTTTTTGGGCATCCTACATTCAAGGCAAAATTCTGAATGGATGATTGCTCAAGATAACTGTTTTAACTTTGCAAAATTCAAAGCTCAAAATATTTTCATTTGTTTTTTAGGCAACTTTATCTTTTAGATAAAGTTGCCTAAATTCTCTGTTAATTAATACTCGGTGAATTGCATGAAATTCATTCGTTTTAGGCTACTCATTTAGAATCGTTCGGGGGGTCAAAGTGGATCTTATTGTTGGTCATGGCGACGGATTAAATGCACAGTATTTTAACGGAACATCTGACTTCTACGGGTTGCAAGCACAGCCTCTAAATACTTCTGGCTATGGATTAGAGTCTCTCAGCAACAATACACTTGCCCTCAGTAGAATCGATCCAACGATTAATTTTAACTGGAAGCGTAGCTCACCAGATGTACTTGTACACTCAGACAACTTCTCCGCCCAATGGACGGGTCAAATTTTAGCCCCTGAGACAGGCAAATACACATTTACAACAAAGTCTGACGATGGCATTGCGGTATGGGTAAATGGGCAGCGGCTAATCAACGCATCGAATAACCACTCAGCACAACAGAACAAAGGAATAATTAGTCTCCACGCTGGTCAAAAATACGATATTAAAGTTGATTACTATGAATATAGAGGCGATGCAGGTGCACAATTGTATTGGTCATCGCCTAGCATTGCCCAGCAAGTGATTCCACAATCTTACTTATATTCATCTACAACTTCTGATCGGTCGGCTTTACCCCCCGTAGTAGCGCCATCGCCTACTGCGGTAATTGCAGCAGGCGCTTTACCCCCTGTAGCAGCACCAAAGCCTGCGGTGGTGATTGCCACAGGCGATGGCCTGACGGGTAATTATTACAACAGTGCCAACCTCGACCCTAACACTCTTGCTTTGACCAGAAAAGATGCCAGCGTCAACTTTAACTGGCAGAAAGGTTCGCCAAGTCCAAGGGTGAAGTCAGACAATTTCTCAGCAGAGTGGACAGGCCAAATTCTGGCACCTGAAACGGGTACATACAACTTTGCCACGACTTCGGATGACGGTGTAAGAGTATGGGTGAATGGGCAACAGTTAATCAACGCGTGGAATGATCATGCACCCAGACAAGACCAAGGAAAAATAACCCTTCAGGCTGGTCAAAAGTACGATATCAAAGTGAACTATTATGAGCGCAAAGGCGGTGCGGTCATGCAGCTTTACTGGTCAACGCCCAGCATTGCCAAACAGATTATCCCGAAAGCTTACTTATATTCATCGGTTCCAGCACCCATTCCGGTAGTGACTCCAACGCTAATTCCAGTGGTGGCTTCAACACCCATTCCGGTAGTGACTCTACCACCCATTCCGGTGGTAACTCCAGCGCCCATTCCGGTGGTGGCTGAAGCACCAACATCGCCGTCTAGTTCGGTGCTTTCTCCAGCCTTTGACGATTCAACCCTCCCCAATTCAGGCACACCATCAGGAGTCCCCTCTTACTTACCTTGGGCGAGTGGGCCTGTGAAAGGTTATGGGAATAATATCCCGAGTGGGTGGAATGCATTTACGGCTTGGGGGCAAATTTATGTCCAAAGTGGTTGGAATCCTCCCAGCAATAGTAATACTCGTGTACAAATCCGAGCTTTAGACGCTTGGTATCTGAGTAAATCGACAAATAAGTGGGTCTTGCTTCAACATGCTGACACCGTGAGCGGGGCGGCCTATGTAGAAGACTTTGCCAATGACGCTTCTAAGCCAGCGGATGTCAAGAATGAGTCGAGGAATGGCGGCGGTATTAGCATCACTGCCGGATATGGTTATAACTACCATTTCTGGACTAATCGAGTGGTCATTACAGACCCCAGTGACATTGCCGGAATCTACACCAAATTTGAGTCTCGATTAGTCCTCAACGATCCCAACGGGATAGATGATCGCGCTTCGGCTCAATATATAGCCAGCGATGGTGCAGACTACTGGCGCAACCTTGATGTAGGGTGGGCTGCGGACTGGAGCAACAATGGCAGCGTTGGGCACGGTCGATTTAAGCCTGTCACAAAAGATTGGCAAGTTTTTAGTATGGAAACGCTAACACCTGAGGAACTAAGCAAAAATCCACCGCCTATTAGCGCGTAAATTTACGATCCAAGTATCAGGAATAGACCCTAGGGCTTCAGCTAATTTGTCGAAGCCTTAGGGTCATTTTATGCACAGATTTACGGCATCTTAGTTTTAGCGAAATCTTGATATCCTTTGTGAAACCTGGCTTTTGATTTCCAATGAGGCGGAACCAGTGCCAGCCTTAAGCTTCGGTTGGGCTAAAGTCGCGCAGCATTTTGCGTAGCTCCATGCCGTGTAGCTCCTCTTGCCCAATCATGCCCCGCACATATTCTTCTAGATAGACGCTGGCGTCTGTGACGACATCTAGTAAATCTTTGTATAGATTGAGAGCTGACTTTTCATGGTTGAGGCTTTCAAGCAAAATGTCGTAGATTGAGTGCTTAAAGGTTTCCTCTAGGGGCGCAACCCGCAGGGATGGGTGCCCGTCTAACCCCGTAATAATTTCCCCAGCCTGCTGAGCATGGAGCAAAGACTCACTGGCTTGGGCTTTCAAAAACTGCACGATGGGGATTCGGTTGGGGCCTGTCACCATTAAAGAATAGTGCGTGTAGCGAACCACTCCCGCTAGTTCCGCCTCCATGATGGCATTGAGTAGATGGATGGTTTTATCTTGATCGAGGTCTTTCATTGGTTGTTTGGGAGGCTTAATAAGAGTAAAACTTTGGAGACGGATTACTTAATGTAGCTGAGATGGAGATTTCTTTGCACTGAACAATCGATTTTGGGAAATGGGGAAAAGAACGCGTCCGGTCAGGCTTTGGAAATAGATTCCACCCACCGTAATTAAAAACACACCGTAACTCAGCGCCTGCACAAGGTAAAGTCGCTGAGTATAGCCAAAGAGCGCACTTAAAATAACTCCTGGGAAACGTTCGTCTGGCAAGACTTTGCTGGCATTCCAAATCATTGGACCTAGGATGCAGTTGCGATCTTGAGGCTTAGCAAATCGCTCATAGAAAAAGCAGAGCGACTGGGATTTACGATCAAGTTGCGCTAAGGTATTCACTGCTGTGTCAAAGTGTCCAAGTGCTGTGACAACTAGACCTGCCACAATCAGCAGCAGCAGCGCCCCCATGATCATGAAGAACTTTCTTAGATTGAGCTTAACGCCCAACTTAAAGATCAGTGCGCCAATGGCGATCGCCGCAATTAATCCAGCCAGTACGCCGATCGCAGGCACAAAGCCTTGCTGAAATTTTGCGGCGATAAACAGTACCGTTTCAAACCCTTCCCGTAGAATCGCAAAGAACACTAAGGCAAAGATGCCCCAACCTGCTTTTGCTTCATGACTCAACACAGAACCAATTGCGCCTTCTACGTTTTGCTTCATCAGTCGCGCATTGCGCGTCATCCAAATCAACATCCAACTTAAAAAGGCGATCGCGATCAGGCTAAAAACCCCTTCTAATAGCGGCTCCAACACAGGAGCATACTGCTGATTGCTTGTGCTTAAGCTGTGAAGTATCCAGCCAAAAATCACCCCGACAAAGCCACTGGCAGCTAGACCTGTGCCAATGCCGCCATAGACCCAAGACTTTAGGTGACTCTGCTTTGCTTTTTTGAGATACGCCAACACAATGCCGACGACTAAGGCCGCTTCAACACCCTCACGCAGGGTAATGACAAACGTGGGTAAGGCAGCGCTAAAGTCCATAGCAATATAAAGTTGAGAGGTTACGATTTAAGGCGAAAACCCCTCAGTTGAGGGGCAATGTAGAGATAGGAGGAGGATGAAATCTCAATGACTAGGAGGGGTTGATTGATTTCTGAGTATTCATCTCAATGTCTTTAATCAACTTAGAGACTGCATCCGTTGTTTTTACGGGAGCCGCTGGAGGGATGGCGGTGGGCCAAGCCTTGGTGAGGTCTGCCATTGCCGATATGATTGCCTTATGGGTATCAGGGCTATCTTTTTGCATCGCAGGCGTAATGCCCTTATAAAGATCGTTTGCGTAAGCAACAAAACCACGAGAATCTTGGTATTCAATGGCTTGCGAAATTTTACCATCGGCGATCGCTGCGCCATATTCTGAATTAGCAGTGTCTAGCAAGCCGTTGATGACCTGCAACACAAATTTTGGGTCTTTGCGCTGTGTGTCAGGGAGATTTGCGATCGCGTTTTCTACCGACTGAGCAGAAGTTTTGAACTCGGCATCAACCTTGGCCGTATCCTTGGCACCAGCCTTGACCAAATCTTGCAGCGCAATGAGAGAAGTCTTAAACTCCTTAACCTTACGCTCATTGAGCTGGCCTTCGACATCCGCATAAATTTCTTCAACGGGATGCCCAATATGAGGCTCGGCCTGATCGGGTTTTTTAAGATCCAGCAATTCCTTTGCAACCAGCATGTGCCCTTTCATGAGACCTAGCTTAGTCATGTAGTCTACGTCTTTGGCTTCCCCAGTGAGCTGGATATCCTCAATTGTCACCATGTCTTTAACTTGGTCGAACTGCGCTTGAGTAATGACTTTTTTTGAGACTAATTCATCGGTTTTACCGTAAGGTCGGCTAGCCTGAATCTTATTAGATAAGCCAGGCACAGCAAGCTTCGCTTCAAGTTTGTCTAGCTCAGACAAAATAGCGCCGTTAATATTGATTTGCTTTTTGGCCGTCGCGCTATGATTCATTCCTGAACTCATGGCAGTAGAAGAGGCACTTGGAGAAACCGAAGCGCTTGGAGAATTTTGGGTTTCGCCACAGGCAATCAAGGTCGACAGACCCACGGCTGACACCAATAAACTTAAGACGCGGAGGTTAAACATGTAGAGCTTTCCAATCGTTTTTGACAAGGCCAGAGATGCGTTAAATTTTAGATATCGTAGGCTTACTAAGAATAATTTTCATTTAATGATGTTTCATCATTTTTCTCCATATAGGAAAAAATGTCAATAAGTCTTCTGCAAAGGTTGGTATCGCCTGCTGCAAAGATGCTGGCGTTAGGTTTTAGCGCTTTCCACTACTTCAAACAACCCCATGCAGCCCGCTTCGGCGATCGCATCCTGATGAGGATGAAACATATACTTGCCAGGGTAGCGGTAGCTAAATTCCAAAATGTGCCGCTCTGCGGTTCCCATCGTGATAACGTCCGTTTCTTCGCTGGGCTGAAGCGATCGCCCCGTCCTATTCACCTTAAACATGTTGGCGTGTAGGTGAAACGTTACGGCGGCATCAAACTCAATCATGTTCAGCACATATAGCCGAATAAGCTGATTCTGCTGTATGGCAATAGGATGGTGCATGTAATAGTGTGGCAACCCATTAAAGGCGTATAGCTCATTTTTTTTGTCATCATTCACGTCGTAGCCTGCCATAATTAGCATCATTTCGTCTGCTGGGGGGCGCGGCTCTTTTGGGTCGATGATAAACATGCCGTAAAGCCCCTTGCCGATATGACGGGTCACAGGCGCAACGTGGCAGTGATAGATCTGCACGCCAAAGGGTTCGGCATCAAACTCATAGATCATAACTTTGCCATTGCGAATAGGCTTAACCCCATCCATTTCAGCAGGGTGAACCCCATGAAAGTGAAGTGAGTGGGCGTGTCCGGCTCGGTTGTAAAAAATGACGCGAATTCGATCGCCTTCAGTTGCCCGAAAGGTGGGTCCAGGAACCCTTCCATTCAAATTCCAGGTAATGAAAGTATGGGCGTTGTCAAGTTTGATGGTAGAGGTTTGAGCCTCAACGCGGAACTCTCGTACCGTGCGCCCCTTTTCTTGCGTTACGGTGCCGTAATCAAAATCCCGCAGCATCGTGAGCGGTGTTGAGGCTTGTCCACTGATCGCTCCTGTGTGGGTAGAAGGGGGGACTGTGACGGGCGATCGCGACTTAATTTTTCCCAGTTGATTGAGGGCAGCGAGGCTTCCGGCTCCCCCAACTCCAGCAAGCAGTCCCCATTTCAAAAGCTGACGGCGACTAGAGGCGAGCTTCTCTGGCTCTACTGACTTTGACATGATGAGCGAGATGATTCATTGATAGACCAGAGAAACACAACTATTGAAAGTGTATCTTGCTTTCTAGCAGTATAGAGGTTTTTTCTAAATCAAGAATAATTCCTATTAATCTGGAAAAGTCTTGAGCAATGCGTTTAACGAAATAGCCCAAGGAGATGATATCTCCTTGGGCTATTTCGTTAAACCGATGATTCAGGTTATGAATCGAGCTTAGGCTCTACTACAGTTTGAAAAATACTTAGACAAAGTAGTGGGTAAACCTGTTCTAGAATCGGTTGAGCCACTAAATTGAGCCTTCACCAAAATACCAATGGCTTGCGATTGAGTGTGCTGAACCTGCATATTTCGCAGGGAACACTGACACATCTGTTGAGCTTGAATCGCTGATTTACCTTTGGCGCGGAGCTTCTCAGAGCAGCCAGAGGTATAGCGGTTAGTGAGTGTAGCGCCATAGGTATAGGCTGCAACTTTAAACGAAGGAGCAGGGTTAAATTGTGCCGCAGAAACCGCAGAAAGTGGCGCAAAAGTAGCAGCCCCTAATAGCCCAGCGCTCAGTAAGACACCAGACATCATCGAAAATGGGTTGGTCATAACAATCTCCTAGAAGGTAAAACAACAGCAGTGATTCCGACGGTTTCGCTTGGTTTAACTATCCCTAGAATAAGTCTGAATATTAGATTAAGCCTATGATAGCCGTCACGATAGGCTGTGATCTGCGTCATAGGTATAAAAAATAAGAATTACTCTTTTTTAAGCCGTTTCACAGCGTTTAGCGCCAGCGTAGGGTTCAGTGACGAAGAATCAGATTCGCAAGTTTCCGGTGCTGCAAAATAAATGCGGGGCGGCGTTGGGCAGGGCTGATAGAATAAGCAAGCTGAACCTTGTCAACTAAATCTGTCATGCAACCTCGTCGCATCGCCCGTGAGTTAGCGCTACTAAGCGCCAGTCAAATGCCTGCTAATGCCAAAAAGCTTTCTCAGCAAGAGCTACAGTCTTTTATTCTGGCTGCGGTGCGGACTTTAGTGGGGGAAGTCAAAGATGCCCTCGAAGCTGCTTCCCTGGAGGTCAAAAGAAGTAGCGATCGCCTCGATAAGAGCAAAATCTTTGCAGCAGACATTCAAATTGCCCAAGTCATGCTCACAGAGGCGCTGGAGCTAGCCCAAACGGCGATTAATCGAATCGGAACTGCGGTTGATTTACCAGAGCTGATTCAGATTGCCAATCAGCGTGTTGTTCAAGACTACGCGCTGTCGATGGTGCAGACCCTCAACGAGCGCGCCCAAGAAATTGACGAAATTTTAGAGGCTTCTTTGGTCGATTGGCAATTAACGCGGGTTGCCCAAATTGACCGCGTTATTTTGAAAATTGCCGTGGCAGAAATCCGCTTTCTAGATGTGCCTGAGCGGGTTGCCATCAACGAGGCTGTTGAGTTGGCAAAGCGCTACAGCACCGAAGACGGACACAAGTTTGTGAATGGGGTACTGCGTCGCGTGAGTCGTCAGTTGGCAGGTTTGCCGCAGCTAGAGGCTTAGGAGAGATCAATCATGGCTGACGCAACGGGCAAAACACCCAAAGAGCAGCAACACCCCCAATGGTCATCCGATCGCCAGGTGGTGAATCAACTCCTAGCCGGAGACCCCATCGACTTTAACCTCGCCGAACTCGCCCGTATGATGGTGCGATATCGCGGATTCCCTGGCGGACGCGATATCCAAGCCGATTTGGAGAAAACGCTGAAGCGTTGGAAGCTGACGGAAGACGCGCTCTACGAGAAAACGCGGGAAATTCATGCCCGTGAGCCAATTTATACGGTACGCTCTAACAAAAAAGAAGACTGGGATTAAGCTATCAAGGCGCTACCGTTAGGAACGAAACTATGCCCACACAGGTTTATTTAATCCGTCACGGCATTGCGGCAGAGCCGGAGGCGTATGAAAACGATTGCGATCGCCCCCTCACCGCTAAAGGACGCGCAAAAACCAAGGCAATCGCCCAGCGACTCAGCACCCTAGATTTAGCCTTTGACGAAATTTTGACCAGTCCTCTCGTGCGGGCGTGTCAGACTGCCGAAATTCTTCTGAGCGCTAACTTAGCGCCTCATTTTACGGTCACTGAGCATCTTGCACCGATGGGTTCTTTCGCAAATTGGCTAGAGTGGCTTACCACTTGGCGGCAGAGTGGTAGTGGTGCCAGACCCAAGGTACTAGCGCTGGTAGGACACGAGCCAGACTTAAGCCAGTGGGCCGAACTGCTCATTTGGAGCGATGTTAAGGGCGTGCTTCAGCTTAAAAAGGCGGGCATTATCGGCATTGAAATTCCTGACGAAATTGATCCCATTGGAAATAGCATTCTGTTTTGGTTGACACCGCCAAGACTGCTGCTTTTGTCGTAAAAGAGTAGCAGTAGCCGCACCAGTCAACGTGCGGTTCACCCTTTATCGAGATGAACTATGGCAGTTTGTGAGTATCAACCTGGTTTAGAAGGCGTTCCAGCCGCTCAGTCTCAGGTCAGCTATGTTAATGGGCAAGAGGGCATCCTTGAGTATCGCGGGATTGCCATTGAAGAACTTGCCAGCCACAGCAGCTTTGTCGAGACAGCTTACCTGCTGATTTGGGGGCAGCTCCCAACGGCAGCAGAACTAGACGCCTTTGAACACGAAATCACCTATCATCGCCGCATTAAGTATCGCATCCGCGACATGATGAAGTGCTTTCCTGAAAGTGGTCATCCGATGGACGCGCTTCAGGCTTCTGCGGCGGCATTGGGGCTATTTTACTCACGACGGAATTTAGAAGACCCAGCCTATATTCGGGCGGCGGTGGTGCGGCTGCTGGCAAAAATTCCAACCATGGTGACGGCGTTTCAGCATATCCGTAAGGGTAACGACCCCGTCACACCCAGAGATGACCTCAACTATGCCGATAATTTTCTCTACATGCTCAGTGAGCGGCAGCCTGACCCGTTTATTGCCCATATTTTTGACGTGTGCCTCATTCTTCATGCAGAACACACCATGAATGCCTCTACCTTCTCGGCACGGGTGACGGCCTCTACCTTGACCGATCCCTATGCGATTGTGGCTT
>JBGSVR010000153.1:0-11279 GCA_041752855.1 Thermosynechococcaceae cyanobacterium | reverse complement strand
ACTCTTAAACTCAGATGCAGTGAGAGGAATAGGCATAATGGAGGTGGCGATAATGACGGGGCTTTAGATTGAAACCGTCATTATCCTTTCTTGCATAGCGTTCAGCCCATTTGACCTTCAGATTTGTCCAAAGTCGAATGGTCAAGGCTTTATTCAATTAAGCAGCTCAACACCCTAAACAATGAGGAAGAAACTCTAATTCTGTTAAGTCAGTTAATGATGATACTTTTAGAACGCAATCGAGGATAACCCTTTTAAAAAGCTATGGATACTCAATGAGAACAGGGCCTTCCGGCACAAATCGAGGTTGATAACTTGTCTTCTTACCACGCCCAGTTAAACACCCAATCGGGATGGGTACTTTGAGCCGCTCTAGCTCCTGCACTTCCCAAAATACAGCCCATGTCGGGCGATCGCTAGCCGTGGTTTTGGGGCGAAATATAGCCTTTCCAGGGTAGCGGCCTCGACGTGATTGAACACAGCCCACATAAAGCCCCCGCCAAGTCACCTCTGGATTCAGGGGCTGTTCTCCCTTCGCGTGAGAGGCGTAGATTAAAACCTCAACCGATTTACCCCCACGCAATTTTTCAACCTCTGCCAGTACTTCAAACCCCATGCTCCCAAACGCTACTTTCGGGACATACCCCACGGCTAAATCGTCCGAGTCTAATTGAGCGGCGATCGCTTCCAATCCAGAAATCAAATGCTCCTCTGGCACTGGAGCTAACAAGGCGAAGGAACGGGTCTTTTGCATGGGATGGAATAGCCGTAGGTTCAAAGAATCAGCTTATCTAGCCTACTGGGAACTGTCTCGTTTATTTCAAGCGCTTATCCAACAGCGTATACCGCTCCCTATCCTTCACCTGCCGCACTGCTAAACCGATCGCCTTCTGGGAGCCAACAACAACCGCTAGCTTTCTCGCACGGGTCAGTCCGGTGTAGATCAGGTTTCGGCTCAGCATCATGTAGTGCTGCATGAAGATTGGCAGAATGACCACTGGGTATTCACTACCCTGAGACTTATGGATTGTGACAGCCCAGGCTAAACCAATCTCATTGAGGTCTGCGAGATCATAGGTCACGCTCCTGTTCTCATAGCGAACGATCACATCTAGCTCCTCAAGGTCAATGAATTCAATAACTCCTAAATCGCCATTAAAGACCTCTCGGTTATAGTCATTCACCAATTGGATCACCCGATCGCCCACTCTCAAGATTGAACCCCCACGCACCAATTCGTTCTTACTCGAATGGGGAGGATTAACCAACTCCTGCAACACTTTATTCAGGTTGCGGGTGCCGATATCGCCCCTTGTCATCGGGCAGAGAACCTGCACGTCTTGGGCAGGGTTAAATCCCAACGAGGGAATCAACGACTTAATCAGGTCACGGATGGCCTGAACCCCATGCTCCGGTTCCTCCGCCGATAACCACAGACAATCGCTCTTGGGCTGGTTCGAGACCCGCTCTAGTTGCGGGAACAGCCCCTGGTTGATTCGATGAGCATTGCTGATGATTTGACTCGCTGCCGCCTGCCGAAACACTTCCGTCAGCTTCACCACCGGAATCGTCCCTGACGCAATCATGTCCCCCAATACGTTTCCTGGCCCTACACTCGGAAGCTGTTCTATGTCTCCCACCAGCAACAGTTGAGTGTCCAGCGCGATCGCCTTAATCAGCGAGTGACCCAAAAACAAGTCCATCATCGAGGATTCATCAACCATTGATAAATCCTTGGGAAGCTATGCACAGCAAGCATTACAAATTTGAGCATTTCATAAATGCCCCCAATAATGCCCCCTATAGTGTGTCACTGGAGTAATTAAGCTTGTGGGAAAAATGCCAGCTTTGACAAAAAACCGATGATGGCGAGGGATAGGGTAACGATGAAACCCCATAGCCTTGTGTCTTGTGCGGTTACACGAGTCTCTAAGCTATCGAAGCGCTTATTAAACCCCTCCAATAACCCTTCGGTCTTAGCTTGAGAGACTTTCATGGTCACGATGTCGTTTGCGATCGCATCCAGCTTGCGGTCTATCCGTTCAATGACCGATTCAAGTTGGTCTAATCGGTCAGGTTGAGTTTGAGTCATGTCTCACCATCCTTCATCAGCTCACGCTGTCCAGCTTCAGCTTCTCTCCTTTCCCGCTCAAGCCGTTTTGCTCTGCACCGTTCGCATACCTGCAAGATTGTCTCGTAGCACTTCTGACTAACCATTTACTTTGTCCTTTTCTGTCACCAGTTCACGCCGTGCTGCTTCAGCTTCTATCCTTTCTCGCTCAATTCTTTTCGCTTGGTGGCGCTCACACATTTCTATGATCGCGGCGTAGCACTTCTGACTAACCATTTTTTTCGTCTTTTCCTGTCATCAGTTCACGCTGTGCAGCTTCGGTAATGACGCGGCGTAGCCAGTCAGAGCGACCATCACGAGGTAAGGATTTTACCGCTGACTCAATCTCTGGAGCGACCCGAACGAACAGCCTTCCACTCAATGCGGTGGCTCCTTTGGGTTTAAATGGCTTCAAATTCTCAATCTTTGGACTGGGATTAGGCATAGATATTTGCTGACAGGTGATAGATACACCATAACCTATCACCTGTCAACCTTAAAAGTTTTCAAGAATTAACCTCATTATCACTTGTCAACCAGTGATAATGAATGATAAGCTATGTACATAAATCAAGAGAGCGCCCCGCCCGCGAAGTTGGATGCGCTCTCTAACCCCTAAAGGAGTCACCCATGATTTTAGATGTGATTGAAGTTTTTGCAGAGTACGAGATTCAGGGTCAGACCTACCTAGGCCATTTCGTTGCCAAGAATAATGGTCATCCTGTGGGCAGTCGGGTTCTACGCTGGCTCAAGAAAGAATTTGGTGCTGATGCTTCACTGCTTGATTGGTGCATTTTGCCCAGCTAACCTTTGTGGCCTGGGCATGCTTTCAAAACTGCCCTATTCACTAGAAAACTTAAATCTTGAGATTCATCATGCAAGAAAACGAGCTTTATAAAAAAGTTGACCAGATGGTTGAGGCGTTTGGTCAATGGGGGTTTGTCCTTAATGTATTGCGCTGTGCGATTGACGACATGAGCCGAAGGTCAAAAAACGTTAAAGACTCAGAAAGCCGTTCACGAGTGTTTTATGGACTGCAAGGGCTAGACACAATGATTGAACTAATGGAAGACGATTTCAGTGAGAAATATTCTGACCTTTCAGAAGCGTTTTACGATTACGCAGAAAGCAAGCAAGATTTACCTAGTCAGCCGTCAGAAGCCAGCTAAAGCCTAAATAGTTCATGACACCTCCGATTTCAAATCGGAACCTTCACAAACACTTTACCAAAAGGTCAAAACTATGATTCACAACGACCATCCAGGCGATCAGCTCAACGAATGCCTCATGGCTCTGGAAACTCTTGCTTATGCTCTTGAGTCGTGCGACACCAACAGCTTCGCCTCTACATGCCAAATGATTCAGTGGTCTATTAAAGACGCGGTTGAACGGATTGATGCTCAACACAAGGCAGAACGGAAACGATTTACTGAAGCTGAGCTACATGTCTCTCTTGCAAAGATGGGTACTGACTACCTATCACCGTCGGAACGAGAAAAGCTGATAGAGCGCCTTAAAGCAGAAGCGGCATAGCTTTCGGTGGAATTCAGCCAGAGGCTTTAATTAGTGGGGCTATTTTGATAGCCCCACTTAAAATCTAAAAAATGACATGGAGAGAAAAAATGACAACTAAACCCAAAGTGAATATTAGAGAGGAAGGATGGAGGGACATGATGTACAGGGCTGCGATTCAATGGCAGATGGTTGAGTTAATCCGCACCCTCCCTATTGACGAAAATGAGACAAATGCAAAGCTTCACGAATTGGCCGATCGATGGGAAGAAATCACCGACAAAGATTGAGACGATTCCATTTGATTGCGATCGCCCGAATTTAATCAACGGGTGGGCATTACACTCACTCGTTAGAAACCAAAAAGAAGGGGAGAAAGTAGATGGCACTCACAGCCGATAACGCAAGAAAGTTTATGCAGTATGTTTTTGATTACGGACTAGCGAATGGAATGTTAGATGAAGAAGATATTCCACAGTGGGCTAAAAAGCCGGAATCAATAGAACCAGCAAACCCTAAAAAGTAATGCCATCTATTCATATCTGAATAAAGCCCCTGTTTCTGTCGTAATTGTGTCGGGTGATTGGTCGGCCTCAAGGCTTGCTTTTTTAAGCTGACAGATTGCGACACTTTAGAATCTAACAACGGGTTTTCATCTATCTACCGTTGACGGTAAATAGCAATAAAGCCTCTAAGAGTAACATCTTAGGGGCTTTTCAGTATTGCCCCTAAAAAGTAATGCCGCTTGAAACCCCTCCATGCTCCCGCAAACCTTTATGTAGCAAAGCTTTATGCACTTTTGCATAAAGAGGTCTGAAACCCCTCCATAGACCCATAACTCCCAGCCCGTAAGGCATGCGCGGAATGCCGCGCGAACGTCTCGCGACTGCTCTACTCCGTTCTCAGACCTGCTATATACAGTAGATACACCAGCCAAAGGACGAACCAAAGCTGACATCTTGCCCACGTATTACATGGCAGCCCTGATTCATCGGTAGGGTGTGGTTTTTAAACCCATACCCTTTTTACCTCTTCCGGTAATATGGCTGAAACCTTTGAGCCTAGAGGCTTTGCCGGAATCTCGGCTTTGCTCAAAGCGTAGTTCCTC
This sequence comes from Thermosynechococcaceae cyanobacterium, assembly GCA_041752855.1. Taxonomy (GTDB): domain Bacteria; phylum Cyanobacteriota; class Cyanobacteriia; order Thermosynechococcales; family Thermosynechococcaceae; genus JAAURS01. Next base: position 6,549 of record JBGSVR010000153.1, on the reverse strand, counting down.
TCAACACACTACGCTCTTGCCCATAGTACGACTGGTTTGTGATTTTGACTTGATCACGGCCTGCTAGGGATAGGATTTGAGCGCTTAGTCGTGACTCAATCTCTATCAAGGCAGCTAGTTTATCTGTGACAGGATTAAAGTTGATTGCGGCTCCAATAGCCTTGATAGATGCATCCACAGCGCTTGATGCATCACTGCCGAACGCTTTGCTGACATCTACAGGCTCAGCCGATGGTGCGACAGCAGGCAATACAGTTCGATTCGGGATGCCCTTAATGTTGTTCTGGAACCGTTGGCGATCGGCGGCATTGATTGCGGCATCCTTTGCCCGTGATGCCCTGAATCCGAATGGGTCAAGTCCGAGCGCCCCGCCATTATTGATATCAACCGACACTCCTTTATCAATGCCTTCAATCGCCAAACCACGCACCCGCCCGCGCTCTTCCTGCCCAAACTGAGCGGCCTTGTTTTGATTCTGTGCGCCAAGAATACGGCGCGATAGTTTACCGCCCTCAATCGTTGCGGCAAAATTAGCCAGCGCATCCACAACCGATAGAGTCGCGTTAGGCAATGCATCCTTCGCTAGCTTCTCAGTCTGCCGAGCACCTATTAGGGTATCCTGCGCCCCTGCTGCTGTCAGTTGAGCGTCCTGAAGGTTTAGCTGTGCTTCCTTGACTTTATTCGGGTCGCCTGACTGTTGGGCAAGGTCAAGTTGAGCGGATGCTTTGGCAATTCCAATCTGCGATCGCCGTACTTCATTCTCAGCCTTTCTACGCTCAATCTCAGTCTCAATGGCGCTACGCTTTGCTGCTTCTACTGTTTCCTGAGCAGCTAGGACTGCCCGTTTTGAGGCAAACTCTTCGCGGCGCTGCTCAAAGTCTAGGGTGATTTGTGATTGCTGAATTTCGGCTGAAATGCCTTCTGCCTTGAGTCGGGCTAGTTTTTCCTCTTCTCTAATGCGGTACCTGAAAGCATCCTGTTCGTTGTTGCTGATGCCCAGTTGGTTCAGTACGCCAACGGTACGGCCTCTCACCCCAGGATCGAGGTCTTTTTGCTTCAGCCTTTGAATCAGCCCTTCTGCATCCCGAATCGCGGCGATGGTGCCATTGAGCGGGATTTGAGCGCCCTGGTTTACAGCAGTGTTTAGCTCCGAGCGTTTGCCCGATAGTTTAGCCGCGCGGTCAATAGCAGAAGCCGCCAAGTCGAGGAACTTCTGCTGACGTTGCAACCCTGCTACAGAGTCCTCAATCTGGCGTTTCTGGGCACTGCCGAGCCGCTCGGTAGCCTGCTGCTGTGCTGTGATGCCTTGCTCAGCCTTGCGGGTTGTCAGGTCAATCTGAGTGCGGATCTGCTCTTCATAGGCTTGGATGGTCTGCGCTACAGCATCAAAGCCCTGCTTACGTGCGTCGTTGATTTCAGCCTGTGTCTGGATGGCAGCATTCCTCAGTCCCTCGTATTGCGTCTTGGCAGCCTGGTACGCCTGCTCATCTACAGGGTTGACCTGCTGCAAGTTCCTGAGCGCTTGGTTAGTTCCCTTTCGCTGGTCTATGAGTTTCTGATTGAGTTGAGCAACCTTATCGGCAGATTCAGTTTGGGCGATCGCGCTTTGTTCAATCTGTGTCTGAAATGGGCTAATAGTGCGGCTTGCTTGGCGCTGAGAAATGCCGAGCTGCGCACCGGATGTATTGAAGCGGGTTAGAGCCTCAAGCTTTGCCCTGAACGATTCCTGCGCTGTGATTTCACGCTGTAGTAGCTCGGCGCGGCGGTTGTATTGGAGTTCGCGATCTTTTGTGAAAGTCTCAGCATACTCTTGACGCTTCCCATATAAAGCCTTTTCAGCTTCAGCAAGTTTAGCAAGTTGCTCAGTCTCATTGACTCGCCCATGTTCAGCATCATCCTTGAAAGCTTTTGACCCTACATATTCTCGAAGAGCTTTAACTACGGCATCTTGAGCAGGTAAAAACTTTTCTAGCTCATCTCTAGTATTTTTGATTGAGGCTGATTGCTCAGCAAAATCTGTTGAGATGCCTTGCCCTCTACGCTCAGCAGATGTTGCATTAAATTTTGCAGTGCTTAACTCAAGCTCTCTAGTCGCAAGGGTTAGCCCCTTGAAAGCATTGGCAAGATTCAACCCCTTTGGCGATGTGATTTCAAGCTGTGCGCTTAGTTTTTTGAACTGCTCTAAAGTTGCCGCACCGCCAGGGATTAAAGCAAGCTGCTCTTTTGAGAGACTGCTATAGGTATTGATAATGGCATCAATACTTTCTTTAGTCTTATCAATTTCATCAGGCGGGGGAACAATGCCCTTTTTGATTTGAGCCGCAAAACTTGACCCCTTTGCGAATACATTTGAGAGTTCACCTTGAGAGTCCCCAGCGGCGATCGCCAGTTGTTGATTATCAATCTGTTTCCGGTTTGCCGTTGGGTCAATGAGGTTTAGGGGAAGAATTGACTTTCGCAGAAACTCACCAACGCCACCAATCTCAAGCCCAAAAATATTCCCTGCATTCTTGCCAAACTGAGAATTGGCGTTATCACCACCAAATACCCCAGCTTTTGCATTTTGGTTTACTCGGGTAATGGAATCGGCAAAGCCTGATAGGTCAAGTTTGAGCAATGAGCCAACAGCATTTTGAGCGTCTTGCCCTGCTAGACCAAAATTATCAGTAACGACGGGTCGCGGGGTTCCTCGTTGGCTTCTGACTTTTGCCTCTTCTTCCCGTAAAGCCCTAAGCTTTGTAGTCTGATCTTCAATCTGTCTGGCAAACTTCGCCCCTTCGCCCCCATTGAATGCACCATAAGCAGCCCCTAGCGCACTGATAGCAGCAGTGATCAAAAGAGTCTGAGCAGCAAAGCCAACCAATGCAGGTAGATTGATTGAAGCAATTACGCCAGAGACACTTTTCCCAATTGCCAATAACCCGCCGTTATAGGCGGCAAATTCAGCCACTGACCCCGCAATAATTGAGCTGAGTTTGCCCAGTGTGACAACCAGCCCGACCTGCAAAACGGTATTGAGCAACCCTGCATTATCTTTTACAAACTGAAGCCCAGACGATAGAACATCAATCCCTTTTGTGATGAGTGGAACTGCTGTTTCCCCGAAATCTGTTTGCAGTTCATAGGCTAAAGACTTGAACCGATTTTCAGCCGCTTGGGCAGACTTTGAAGCCGCATCAAGCCCAGATGCTGTCTCTTTTGCCGACTGCTCACTAAACTTTTTCAGGAAAACTCCTGAGTCTATCTGCCCAGTTTGCAACTTAGCGGTAAAATCTTCCCCAAACGCTTTTCTGGCAATGGGGAAAACAGGTAATCCTGTCTCAGCAATAGTTTTAAGATCTTCCGTTTCAACCTTTGGCTTTGTTGCAATCTGTTGAACCTGTTGGAAAGCTCTCCCTTGGAGTTCTGATGATAGTTGCAATGCCGCAAATGATTTGCTGAGATCTTGAAAAATCCTAGGGGCATCTTTTTCTATAGAAGTTCCTTTGACAGACCCAAAAAACAATGCTGAAGCTTTAGCAGTTTCACGAAAATCTAACCCTAGATCCTTTGAAAACTTACGAGTCCTTTCAAGACTTGCATCGGCGTTGCCTGTACTAATATTAAGATTGATTTTTAGAGACTGAAGCTCTTTGATTGCCGCATAGCTTTCTTTCGCCTGCGAGGTGAGAACTTGAAACGCTTGGAAGCCGACAAAACCACCACCTGCAAGAAGCGCAATGTTTTTAATGCCTTTTGCCAATAGGTCAAGTGTTGGAATCTCTTTTCTTGCGAGGCTGAATTGATCTCGAATCCCAGAGACAAACCCTTTGATTCCTTCAATACCCGCGCCAGTCCCAGACTTTATCCCTTCAGGGATGCGATCGCCTACTTTCTTCGCTTCACTCTCAACAAATTTACCAGCACCTTTTAGCCCAGCGCCAAACTGCTCGCCATACCCGCGACCAGTAGCAAAGGCTTCCTGTTGTATCTGCTCTTTAGACTTGCGAACCTTAGATAAGTTCTGGTCTAAATCTTGCTGAATTGGCTCATACTTATAGCCCGTTTCAGTAAAGGTCTTCCTTTGAACCCCAGCCCCTCTAATCTCATACTTTGGCTGCTCAATCCCATCGGCATATAGTCCTTGCGCTTGAGCTTTGCGAACTACATCACCTATCCTTGATTCTGAGTTAAAGGAGATGCGGTTGTCATTGCCTTGAAACTGAGTAAATCGTTTAGCCTGCACTGAGGGCGTTTGCCCAACCCCACGACCTGACAGCTCAAATTTCTGAATAGTCCGCTCATACTCAATCCCTTGAGCTTTTGCCTGATCTAAAATCTGCTTAATTTTAGTATTAGGGTTAAAGGGAACAGCATTGTCAGCCCCTGTAAATGGCGTGGATAATTTCTTCCTAAATCCATTCCCTGCCAATTCATATTGAGAAGATGTCTTTTCAATTTCAACGCCGATCCGTTTGCCAGATTCTCGGATCTGGGCAATAGTCGTATCAGCCCCAAACTTGACGGCATTATCCGCGCCTTCAAAAGGCTTTATAAAGAACCGTCGCCCCCCTGTTAGCTTGTTTTGAGCCTGAACAATCTCATCCTGTAGTCCTAAAACAAACTGATTGCCAATCCCCTTAAATCGAGAGCCAAATCCTGACTCTGTGGCGGCAACAACCCCATCGGCTAAATTGTTGGCAGCGGTGATCGCGTCTTTTGCATTTAACCCTAGGCTCAACCCCTGCACGACAAATTGACCAGCACGACGCGCCCATTTTGAAGGTGATGCGATCTCAAAACCTGCCTCAATCGTTTGCTGAATGACCGCGACAAGTTTCTCTGCCGCTGCTGCTGATTCAGTAGGCGTTAGCCCCGATGCAATCCCCGCCTGAATAAATACGCCAATATCGCGGCCTGATTTCTCATACCCTTTGACCAGTTCTCTGAGTAGGGTTTGAGCATCTTTCGCATTTTTGACGATTGGTGCCATATTGCCCGTGATTTGCTGTTGGGCTGGCGTTCCTTTGTTCTCATAGGCAAGCTGTCTAAGCTGGTCTTTAGCCTGCTGTGCCCGTTGGATAAGCCGCTGAGCTTCAACCGTCGCATTGTACAGCAGGTCAATTCGCCCACTCTTAATAGCAGGGTCAGAAACAAGTTTTAGGAATGCCCCGCGCGCTTCTTGTGACGCAATTACGATATTCCGCGCTTGCTCAACAGCACCGCCAGCCGATAGCCCCGTGGGATTAGTGCCGATCCTTGGCCTTGGTGTGACAGATAGGAATTGTTCACGCGCAGGCGGTAAGGCTGCATATTGCGCCCCTTGGGTGGCCTGAAAAGCTCTTGTGATTGGCGATATTTCAGCCCCAACACTTTGAGCAGGGGCAATATAAGCCTGTACATTCTGTGCCGCACCCTTCAAAACTGACTGAGTTATTTTCTGGCTTAACTCAATGCCAACTAGCTCAGCCTGTTTCGCTTCTTTGAGCGCAAGTTGTAAAGGTTGTGGGGCGATCGCATTAAATCCCCCACCTACTAGCCGTTCACTAGCGGCAACCGTAGTCGCACCCGCCCCGAGCAATGCCGCGCCCGTTCCAACGCTACCGCCCACCCCGCCGAGCATACTTGAAATGCCGCCGCCCAATGCCTGTACGATAGGGGCGATGAAACCAGGGGTATGGCTGATCATGTATTGGGTAAATGCTTCCCCAATGCCCCCCCCGACCGTTGACCCTAGCGTGCTTCCAGCCGTAAGGACGATTTGCCCTGCCGCTGGCGCAACAGCATTTAGAGCAGCGAACCCAGCCCCAGCCTGAATAACCTTCTTTGCCCCAAATCCTACGCCGAATGGGGTTAAGCCAAGAGCTGCATTCTCAGCCCCTTGCAATGCGCCGTAGCCACCCCGTAAAGCCCCAGCAGTCCCTGAGAGTGCATTCTGCCCAAACTCACGCAGCTTAAAGCTACCAGTGAGCTGCAATGCTTGCTTAGTCTGAGCGCCACGCCCTTGGGTAAGGAAGTCAAGCGTTACAGCCTCAGCCTTTACAATATTGTCCTTAAGCTTCTGTATTGGATTCTTAGTCTTTACGACTTCTGCCGTAACAGATTTGATCTGCTCGGCCAATACCTGAGATTCTTTTGCAGCAGGAACTACAGTCGCAGCAGTGACTGCAACATCTGGCAGTGTCGCCACGTCAGAAGCTTTTACATTGAGCGCTTGCGTTGAGACATCAGAAAATTCAGCAAAATATTTGTCAAAGGTTTCTGATATCTTCTCAGGAGCATCAACCATCTTATTGATAGATGCTCGATAGTGATCAGTTATGCCTAGCAGTCGATCTCTCGCGTCGTCTACAATTTCATCTCCGATTACTTTGTCAAAGCCTTCTAAGCTCTGCTCAATTTTCCCAAAGATTCTATCAACGCCTGCTGTTACCCATATTTCTCATAAGTGCCCAAAAAACAGCACTCAAAAACTGCTAGAATGTATTCCTACTATACCTTTCAGCCATTTATTTTAATGCTTGCCTTCAAAACACCCTGTCTCAAGGAAGTATACGGATTCGGCAAGGT
>JBGSVR010000152.1:0-2832 GCA_041752855.1 Thermosynechococcaceae cyanobacterium | reverse complement strand
AAAGACTGTAGCTGCCTGCCCCGTTCACTGCCAATAAAGCAGTGCATTTCGTCAATGGTGATGTAGTGCAGGTTTGCCAGCATTGTGGGTAACGCAGAACCCCGCAGCGTTAACAGCGCTTCTAAAGACTCCGGCGTAATTAGCACAATCCCTTCAGGATTTTTGAGTATCTTTTGTTTTTTGCTCGAGGCAATATCTCCATGCCAGGGCGTGACGAGAATATTGAGGCGATCGCCAATCTCCGAAAGTCGCCGATGCTGGTCGTTAATGAGTGCCTTGAGGGGGCTAATACCCAGTACCCGAATGCCTGGGGTTGGCTCTTGCAAAAGCCTCGAAAAAATAGGGAGAAAGGCGGCTTCGGTTTTACCTCCGGCGGTGGCGGCAGAGATAATCAGGTCGGTATTGCCGGAGAGAATGGGGGCGATCGCCTGTTCTTGAATGGGTCGTAGCTTATCCCAACCCTGCGCCCAGATCCAGCGCTGAACTTCTTCGTGGAGCTGCACCGATGACGGTTGAGAGGTTTGATCGTTCATTATGCTCAAAAATTAGCATGAATTTGGCAAACATCCGTTGCTTCCGGTTTTATAACTTATAGCGCCTAAAGTTGACTTTATAACTTATAGCGCCTAAAGTTAACCTGTATGGTTATTCGTTCCTTAAAAGAATTGGCTGAGTTTGCGAGAGATTATCGCAGCAGAAAGAAGTTCAGTCAGACAGAGATTGGTAATCGGGTAGGACTTCCACAAAAGACCGTATCCAGCTTCGAGAGTAAACCAGAAAGTACGAAATTAAGCACTTTTTTTAAGCTACTCTCTGCGTTGGACTTAGAGCTACAGCTTGTACCCAAAGGAGAACCCCATAACGCTGCGACGGGATGGGAGCAGGAATGGTAAGGGCTAAGCGTATTGCAACGCTTAGCGTACTAATGAATGGCTACTTGGTTGGGCACCTTCGCAAGCTACCCAGTGGCGCAATGGATTTTCAGTATGCTAGGGCATGGCTAGAAATGTCAGGTTCTCGTCCTATATCTCGCTCTTTACCGCTAAAGTATGCCGCCTACGAAGGTGATCGAGTCTACAATTTTTTTGACAACTTACTCCCTGACAACAAACATATCCGCGCCAAGATACAGACCAGATTTCAGACCGCCACAAACCAGCCCTTCGATTTGTTAACCGCAATTGGTTCTGACTGTGTAGGTGCGATTCAACTCTGTCGAGAAGAAGATCTGCCGCGTCGGGTAGATGTGACGACCGCTCAAATCCTTTCGAGCGAGGAAATTGCAAAGCTCCTTAAAGGCTATAGAACGGTTCCGCTAGGCATGACCGAAGAAGCAGACGATTTTCGGATCTCCATTGCAGGTGCCCAGGAAAAAACAGCTTTACTGTGGCATCAAGGACGATGGTGCCGCCCAACGGGTGCAACACCCACTAGCCATATCTTCAAACTCCCCATTGGGGTTATTGACCATAACGCTATTGATTTAAGGGATAGTTGCGAAAATGAGTGGCTATGTCTAAAAATTGCAGGCGCTTTTGGTTTGCCAACGGCAGATGCCCAAATTCAGCAGTTTGAAGATGTAAAAGTATTATTGGAGATTAGACTAAACAGCGAGTACGTTCACTAGAAATTATCTCGAAAGTTAAAACTAGCGAGATCAAAGATTAAAGGGAAGAAGTTTAAGTTTTAGGCTGCTGTATCAGCCGTTTCCTTCAGCTTGGTAAACCGTTTTTTGACCGTGGGACAGAAAGGACGACGGCTTCTCGGTTTTCCTGTAGGCCAACCAGGAGACTTTCCGCGAGGTTTCGGGTCAGGGGAAGGTGAGCCTATCCTCACCAAAAGTGCAGCGAAAGAATTTGCGATGCGACCAGGGGTTAATTTGGTCATGGGTTTTTGCCACGGTAAAGGTGAGTCTTCCACAACATTACGAGCGAGCCATAGTTGCCAAGTCATCAACGGCATCAGGTCAGACCAAGTTTCCATCTGTTTCGGGGTAGCCAACTGAGGCACAGTCCAGTGGAGGCGTTGACGAAGGAAACGATACCAATGCTCAATGGCAAATCGGCGCAGATATTGTTGCCAGGTTTGACTCAACGTCAATTGCTCTTGAGCCATCCAAATCAACCAGAATGGATTTGAGTCAGGTGCATCAAGGCGCTCTACGAGAATGAGGTCAAAGGGATGCGAAGCCGCTTGCTTGAGGTGAAGGGTCTGCCATCGGCGCACCCGTAATCGTCCCAATTTCGAGTCTTGGGTTGTGATTTCTTCTTGAGCGACAGTCCAGGTATCGGGGTCTTTGAGGCTAAATTTTTCACCATGCTTCTTTCGCCTACCCTTACCCTGGTATGCCCCTGGGGCATGATACAAAACTCGATTTGGACGTAACCGAAGGAGTTTATTACAGTCAATATCTGCGGTTTGTTTGAGAAAAGGGGCACTCCCATACTCGCTATCCCCTAAGAACAGCACTTTCTGTGAAATTTGAGCGCAGACTTGGCGTAACTGAGTCGCAGCTTTTTCAATCGGATTATCAAAACTGGTGATGCGTTCATGAAGCAACGGTAAAGCCCAACTGCCTTTCTCCTCTGGTATCCACGCAATCGTACTGTATCCATGACCGAGCGTTACGGGTTTTACGCCTGAAATGACCTGCGGCTGATGTTCATAGGTGCGCTCTTGAAGCGTTTTCGCATGAAGTCGTGACCAAGCCGTATGGTCTCCGGCTAGAACCACCACCTCAGAGACGGCGATGTGCCGCACGTATTCCTTCATCAAGGCTTGACGCGAGGGCCGACCGTCTTGGAGCGCTTCATAGATACTCGACCACTCACG
>JBGSVR010000151.1:0-8938 GCA_041752855.1 Thermosynechococcaceae cyanobacterium | reverse complement strand
AAGCCGCACCCGAACTACGGGGCCTTCTACTTCTACGAGTTCTACGTTTCCACCATCTGCCATTAGGTAAGGACGCAGTTCATCCAAAACCGTTTCGATATTTTCATGGGTTAATTCAAGAATTGCAGCCATACATCACCTTTGTCTGAACGTTTTATTTCTGAACTTTTAACAACAGTCGAGGATTTAGCTTACGCCCAAGCACTTACGCCTAAACATCTTTATTCTAGTGTAGTCACCGCTGCCCAGAATCAAAGGAAGCTTTAATCGCAAATTGAATGGCAAAAAAATCTCCAGAACAGAAACCTGTAGCGTTGTACAAGTCTCTACTCTGGAGGCGTTTCAAACTTTAAAGCAGATTTTTGCTCAGTCAGATAAAACCCTTGGCTACAACAGGATGCTATACCCGAGCCAAAGGCATCTCTTCTTCTGTGCGCAGGCTGGGGAAAAGAAAATGATTCTCTTCGACATACTGAGCGCCAAACAAACCCTTCTCGGCCCAAAAGTACCGATCAGTAGTATGTTCGTTGCGTTTCACTAAAAGAAGCGCAGGTGGCGCAATGCCTTGTAACTGGATGAACTTGCGGGCAGCAGTTACAGGCTTATCTTCGCCACTTTCAATACTGTACTGAGGAACACATTCTAAGATTCGTCGCCCTTCTTGACGACGACGACTTTTGCGCTTCCGTCTTCTTGCCAAACCCCGTACCTCCTTCTATGGCAATCAAGTGTAGTGATCGTTACCAAACTCGACGAGATCATATCTTTTGTAGCCCGAAGTTTCAACTTCTATTAACCTTTCGATACAGTCTTGTAGGCTGAGATACCGTTTTTAGGGCTTTAGCGCTTTCATTTACTAACATTTTATAAATTTTTCTAAGGATTTTATGATTTTGGAGCATTCATCCTGGTGTCGCTTTTGATGTTACTCGCCTTCAACGCGATCGCGGTATTCTCCGGCAGACATCATTGCAGAAAGATCCGGTTCTCCGTTCAGCTTAACCTTGAGCAGCCACCCCAATTCATAGGGGTCTACTGCCAGTTGCTCAGGCGATTCCGTCACGATTGCGTTGCTTTCAATCACAATGCCTGTGATAGGAGCGTAGAGGTCTTCCACGGCCTTAACTGATTCTACAGAGCCAAAAGTTTCACCTTGCGTCAGAGCATCTCCCGCATCGGGCAACTCCACAAAAACAATGTCTCCAAGCTGTTCAACGGCGAAGGCCGAAATGCCAATGGTCGCAATATCTCCGTCTATACGCACATACTCATGGGAGTCCAGATATCGCAAGTCATCAGGGTATTCAAAACTCATTGGGTGTTGCGCCTTCGCGTTTAATAGACATCTAATGCTAGAGATATTGTGCATCAAGGGGTTTACAAAAGTCGATGCGTCAGCTTAATTTTGCACCGCTATGCCGAGTGATTATGCTGATCCTACAAGCCAATCCCTAGTCGTCCTGCCAAGCTGGGCGTCAGCGGAATCAGCACCGTAATCATCAAAAACAGCGCCAATAAGAGCAGCCCTGCTCTAGCATCATCTGGCTCAGACACTTCGTTTTGGCTCGGACGTTCTAAGTCTCGCTGCAAAATCAAGATGATGGCAGCCCAGTAAAGCGCCAAGGAATTGACGAGCGATGCGATTCCCAGAAAAATCAGCGTGACAAAGGTGGTGCGACCTGCGGTTCGACGACCGTAGATAGCCTGGACGGCGCGGCCTCCATCAAGCTGTCCCGCAGGCATCAGATTCAGTGCCGTAATCACCAAGCCAATCCAGCCAATTACCATCAGTGGGCTAACGCCAACAATATCTTCATGCAGGGCATCGCCTAGCACAACACGGGCTAAAGTCCCGACTAAAATGGAGCCTTGGAAAAAGAAGGACGGAATCTTAAAGAGGCTGTTAGGGCTTGAGAGAACCAAACCCACTATCAGCAAGGCCAGAGAATATACGCCCCCTGCTGCTGGCCCCGCAAAGGCCACATCAAACAGCACCTTACGGTTAGGAAATAAAGACTCAAACCGATTGAGTGCGCCAAAAGAGCCAAGCTGAAGGGCAGGCAAAAAGAAGGGCCAGCTTAGCTTGACCTGATGGCGGCGCGCCATAACCTGATGCCCAATCTCATGAACCAATAGAACGCTAAATAACCCTAAGCCGATAGGCAGCGTTTCTGACAATCGATCAAAGTGCTCAAATAAATCAAACTGGAGCAAAACGCCAGCGGTGGCACAGCAGGTTGCTAAGGTGCCGATCAGTAGCCCTACCGCTAAGACTTTTTGGGGTGTGGTACTAGGCTTAGGGTCATTGCGGCTGGGCAAGAGGATGGCGACAGGTCTTTCATTGGGGTTTTGCACCAGAAAGAGTCGGTAGCGATCGCCCAAGACCTTTTCCAATTTCTGGTTAAGCTGTGCCCACACCCCATCGGGTTCTCCCCGCAGGTTCCCCTTAAAAATGACCCCATCTTGGTAGGGAATCGTTTCCGTTGCAAAAAATGTATCGATTCCAAAAATGCCCTTGAGCGCCTGTAAGTCTTCTGGGGGGATAGGAGGAAGTTCTGTCGCATCTGAATCAGACGCTGGGGACGTAGAGGTGATTGGCGTATCTTCTGCCTTCAGCAATCCATGTTCTTCGCTTGACTCAGCCATAGGCAGTTTGCTCTGCGGATTTTGCAGCGCCATCGTCCGCAGTTGCCGACCCAAAAAGATGTAGAAAATGACAGAACCCACCAGCAAAAACAAAATGCTGGCTAAATTCACCGCAAAGCCTGCGCTGATCAGCCCAAACAAAATGAGCCAGGGAGCCATTAGAGTGAAAGATTGTGACCACGCCAAAATGCCAAGTTTTCCCAAGGGCCAAGCGCGATACAGTCCCCACCCCAAGATGGCAACAGCAGCCAAGAGAAGCACATTTGTCGTGATATCAGTCATGGTTTCTCGGTTTTAAACGTAAGCGTCGCCAAAGCCAACGATCTCGCAAAGCTGAGCCGCGCGCTTAATGGATTACCTTCAGTTTTGCACTAAACCTAGACCTCCTGGCAGGCTTTCTAGAGATATAAAGTTTGCTATAGACAGAACTACAGATTTAATTTATGATTATTAACTGCTGCCAAAATAGGATACTGAACAGAAATTAAACTGCTCAAGTCCTGGCACACATTAGGTATGGTTCAGCGCCTGACTTTAGCTTTTTGAGCTTTATGCAGTGATTACCCTAATAAGAAGACGATCATCTTCTGTCTTTTCACTAAGAACTTAGTGAAATGATGCTCTCGTCTGAATGTGCAACTCTCTGAGGTGAGTCGAAATCGAGCTTAGGGACAATAGGCTCATCGGCTCTCCCGATACATCGTGAAGGGAGAAATTCTACTGTGTCTGTTGGTATTTTAGGAACAAAGCTGGGCATGACCCAGATTTTTGACGAGAAGGGACGCTCAATCCCCGTCACCATTGTGCAGGCTGGTCCTTGCCCTGTGACTCAAGTTAAGACCACTCAAACCGATGGCTATAACGCCATTCAGTTGGGCTACGGCGAAACGAGAGAAAAATCGCTCACTCAGCCAGAACTCGGTCACTTGAAAAAGTCTGATTCTGCACCGCTGCGACACCTCAAAGAGTATCGCTTAGACGATGTGAGCAGCTACGAGCTGGGTCAAGTGCTTTCTGTTGAGCAGTTTGAAGTGGGTCAAGTCATTGACGTGACGGGTGATAGTACAGGTCGCGGTTTCGCTGGCTATCAAAAGCGCCACAACTTTGCGCGAGGGCCTATGGCTCACGGTTCTAAGAACCACAGATTGCCTGGTTCTACGGGTGCGGGTACAACTCCTGGTCGTGTCTTCCCTGGTAAGCGGATGGCGGGTCGTCTGGGTGGTAAGCAGGTGACGATCCGAAAATTGGAAGTGATTAGAGTAGATGCAGAGCGAAATCTCCTCATCATTAAGGGTGCGCTCCCTGGCAAATCCGGTGCGCTTCTCAATATTCGTCCGGCAACCATTGTTGGTCAGAACTAAATCTAACTGCGTCCCGTGGCGCTAAACGCTTTATCAAGTTTGCAGAGAGACGAGAATGGTTAACTGTGTAGTTCGAGACTGGCAAGGAGCAGAATCAGGTCAAGCCTCTTTTGACCTGAAGACTGCCAATGAAGAAAATGCACCTCATATTGTTCACCGCGCTCTAATTCGTCAGTTGGCTAACGTCCGTCAAGGGACTGCCTCAACGAAGACACGAGCCGAGGTTAGAGGTGGCGGTCGCAAGCCTTGGCGACAAAAGGGCACAGGTCGCGCCCGTGCCGGATCAATTCGCTCTCCGCTATGGCGGGGCGGCGGTGTGTCTTTTGGGCCTAAGCCAAGAGACTACACAATCAAAATGAATAAGAAAGAGCGTCGCTTGGCTTTAACCACTGCGCTGCTTAGCCGAGCTGAAGATCTGATCGTAGTCGCTGATTTTGCTGCTCAATTACCTCAGCCTAAAACGAAGGAATTGCTGGCAGCAATGGTGCGCTGGGGCATTGACCCTCAAGCGAAGGTTCTGCTGATTGTGGGTCAAAAAGATGAAACGGTCTATCGGTCGGCGCGAAACATCGCCACGGTAAAGCTGATTTTGGCGAACAATCTCAACGTGTTCGATATTCTCGCGGCGGATCGTGTGCTTGTGACCGAATCTGCAATCGCAAAAATTCAGGAGGTCTTCGGTGAGTAAGCTTATTCCGACCGCATTAGCGGACATTATTCGTCGACCTCTGGTCACAGAAAAAGCAACCATGCTTTTAGAAAACAACCAGTACACCTTTGAAGTCGATCCCCGTGCCGATAAGCCTCAAATTCGAGCGGCGATTGAAGAGCTGTTTAACGTCAAGGTGACGGGCATTAGCACTCAAAACCCACCGCGCAAAAAGCGCCGAGTCGGTAAGTTTGCAGGGTTTCGATCTCAGTACAAAAGAGCAGTTGTGACCCTTGCCCCTGGCGACACCATCACGCTATTCCCAGACGTATAGTCTCCCCAGTTTCAGTAGAAGAACGCAGCAGTATTAAAGGCTAGAGTGTTTTAGCAATGGGCATTCGTCACTATCGACCGCTTACTCCAGGATCCCGGCAAAGAACCGTTTCTGACTTCGCCGAGATCACGACAGATACACCCGAAAAGTCTCTGGTGTACTCCAGTCACCGCCATAAGGGACGCAACAATCGAGGCGTTATTACCAGTCGCCGTCGGGGTGGAGGTCACAAGCGCCTCTACCGTTTAATCGACTTTTACCGTGAGAAGCACGGCATTCCTGGCAAGGTTGTCTCCGTTGAGTATGACCCTAACCGTAATGCTCGAATTTCTCTAGTGCATTATCAAGACGGTGAAAAACGCTACATCCTGCACCCTCGTAATTTGCAGGTTGGTACCGTCATCATGTCAGGACCCGACTCTGCGATTGAAGTCGGCAATGCCTTGCCTTTAGAGAAGATTCCCTTGGGAACCGAGGTTCACAACGTGGAGCTGACCCCAGGCAAGGGTGGTCAAATTGTGCGAGCGGCTGGCGCAATGGCGCAGGTTGTGGCAAAAGAAGGCAAAATGGTCACGCTCAAGCTTCCTTCTGGGGAAGTGCGGCTGTTCCGTAAAGAATGCTATGCCACCCTTGGACAGGTGGGTAACGTTGAATCCAACAACATCAGCATTGGTAAAGCTGGACGGAATCGCTGGAAGGCGAAGCGTCCTAAGGTTCGCGGTTCCGTCATGAACCCAGTGGATCACCCGCATGGTGGTGGTGAAGGTCGTGCGCCAATCGGTCGCAGCGGCCCTGTTACACCTTGGGGTAAACCAACCTTGGGCTACAAGACTCGCAAGAAGAAGAAGCAAAGCAGCGCCCTGATTGTGCGTCGCCGTCGCAGTTCTTCTAAGCGCGGTCGTGGTGGGCGTGCGTCCTAACGGATTTTTGGGCTGGGTTTTATGCCAGCTAACTTTCTCCCTAATTTTTCCCATTCTCATCGTGTTGTTTCAGTTAACGAACTATGGGTCGCTCTCTTAAAAAAGGTCCTTTTGTGGCCGACCACCTACTGCGTAAGGTTGAAGCCCTTAATGCAAAAAACGACAAGCAGGTCATCAAAACCTGGTCTCGCGCTTCCACTATTATTCCTGACATGATTGGTCATACTATCGCTGTCCACAACGGTCGTCAGCATGTTCCGGTCTATGTGTCCGAACAGATGGTGGGTCATAAACTTGGTGAATTTGCCCCGACGCGGACTTTTAGAAGTCATGCGAAGGGTGATAAAAAGGCTCGGATGTAGGGCAGAAAAAGAAATGTCGAAAAATTTACGAGAATTAGAAGGCGCTTTCGCCACTGCAAAGTTTGTCCGCATGTCTCCCCGTAAGGTGCGTCGTGTTCTGGATCAAATCAGAGGCCGAAGCTACCGCGACGCCCTCATTTTGCTAGAGTTTATGCCCTACCGCTCTTGTGATCCAATCCTAAAGGTTTTGCGTTCTGCGGTTGCAAATGCTGAGCACAATAAGGGATTTGAGAAAACGGAGTTAGTTGTGAGCTTGGCTTATGCGGATGCGGGGCCTAGCCTGCGGCGTTTCCGGCCTCGGGCGCAAGGACGAGCGTTTCAGATTCGGAAGCCAACTTGTCACATTACGATTGGCGTTGGCCCCAGCATGGCTGATGCATCATAAATTGACGAACGTTGAGCAAACCGCTTTTTATCTGTAGAGGACGCACTTGTGGGACAGAAAATTCATCCAACCGGGTTTCGTCTGGGTATTACCCAAGAGCATCGCTCTAGGTGGTACGCAGACTCAGACCGATATCCTGAGCTTTTAAAAGAAGATTTCAAGATCCGCCGTTATGTGGTCAAAAATCTCAGCAATGCTGGCATTGCAGGGATTCGGATTGAGCGTAAGGCCGATCAGATTGACCTTGAGCTGCGAACCGCACGTCCAGGTGTAGTAGTCGGGCGTGGCGGTAGCGGCATTGAAACCCTTCGTGTAGGGATTCAAAAGGAATTAGGTGGCGATCGCCCCATCCGCATCAACGTGGTCGAAGTTGCAAAAGTAGATGCTGAAGCAGCTTTGATTGGTGAATATATTGCTCAGCAGCTCGAACGACGGGTTTCTTTCCGTCGAGTAGTGCGTCAGACCATTCAGCGCGCTCAGAGAGCTGGTATTGAAGGCATCAAAATTCAGGTTGCGGGTCGCTTAAACGGCGCAGAAATTGCGAGAAGCGAATGGACGAGAGAAGGTCGAGTACCCCTGCATACCCTGCGGGCGGATATTGATTATTCTTACAAGACTGCCAGCACGGTTTATGGCATTTTGGGCGTTAAGGTTTGGGTCTTTAAGGGCGAAATCATCCCTGGAGCCGTCGAGCAAACACCAGCAGCGCGTGAGGCTCAGCCCCGTCGTCGTCAGCAAAAGCGCCGTCAGCAGTTTGATGACCGCTCCGAATAGCGGCGCATTCTCCTTACTGCACCTGCGGTCTGGCTCCTTCGACTCAGTACCCATTCATACCCATAGTTTCGGATCATGTTAAGCCCAAGAAGAACTAAATTTAGGAAGCAGCAGCGCGGCCGCATGAAAGGCAAAGCGTCGCGCGGCAACACGCTGAACTTTGGAGAGTTTGGCCTACAGGCACAGGAGCCATCCTGGATTACCTCTCGTCAAATTGAGGCCGGTCGTCGAGCGATGACCCGCTACATCAAACGGGGTGGCAAAATCTGGATTCGGATCTTCCCCGATAAGCCCGTCACCATGCGTCCCGCAGAAACCCGGATGGGTTCTGGTAAAGGTGCGCCTGAGTATTGGGTAGCGGTAGTAAAACCAGGACGCATCATGTATGAAATTACGGGCGTCACCGAAGAGATTGCACGGGAAGCCATGCGTCTGGCGGCGTTTAAGATGCCGATCAAAACCAAGTTTATTATGCGTACCCTAGAGGAATCGACCGAAAATGTCACTCTCCAAGATGAGTGAGCTGCGCCCCTTGAGTGCTGAGGCGGTGGAAACCGAGATTCAGACCCTCAAGCGCCAGCTCTTTGATTTACGCTTTCAAGCCGCAACTCGTCAAACCGTTGCATCTCACCAGTACAAGCACGCGCGTCACAAACTCGCGCAGCTCAAAACCCTTCAGCGCGAGCGCGAGCTACAGGCTGGAGCCGCAAGTTAGAAGCCATAGCTTCAAAGCTACATCTTCAAAACGATGCTTTAAAACAACCAGTTAACGCGATTTCAGCATTAGGAGTATTCGCCAATGGCGGTCAAAGAACGAGTGGGCTTAGTGGTTAGCGACAAGATGGATAAAACCGTCGTTGTTGCGATCGAAAGTAGAGTCCCCCATCCCAAATACGGCAAAATTGTCGTGAAAACGCAGCGGTATAAAGTCCACGATGAGGAAAATGCGTCCCATACCGGCGATCGCGTCCGAATCCTTGAGACGCGGCCTCTCAGCCGCACCAAGCGTTGGATTATTGCCGAAATTCTTTCAACGGCCGTTAAGGCATAGGTGTTACGGACATGATTCAACAAGAAACCTATCTCACTGTCGCTGATAATAGCGGCGCTAAAAAGCTTCTCTGCATTCGCGTCCTCGGCGGCGGGAATCGTAAGTATGGCGGTGTCGGCGATGTCATTATTGCTGCTGTCAAAGATGCGACACCCAACATGCCCGTCAAAAAGTCTGATGTGGTGCGAGCCGTGATCGTCAGAACCCGTAAGGCCATTCGCCGCGACAGCGGCATGACAATTCGGTTCGACGACAACGCCGCCGTACTCATCAACGCTGATGGCAACCCCAGAGGCACCCGCGTATTTGGCCCTGTTGCACGGGAACTGCGCGATAAGAGCTTCACAAAAATCGTCTCCCTGGCACCGGAGGTACTGTAATGGCAAAACCACAAGCGACTGCGACCCGTCATAAAATGCACGTCAAAACAGGAGACACCGTTCAGGTGATTTCTGG
>JBGSVR010000150.1:0-6961 GCA_041752855.1 Thermosynechococcaceae cyanobacterium | reverse complement strand
TTGGCGCTGTGGGCAGTGGGGCTACAGCAGCGAGACTACATTAGCTGCGGCTTTGACCGTACTGATTTGGTCATTGCCATCGGCTACGACCTGATTGAATACTCCCCCAAAAAATGGAACCCCACGGGCGATATCCCCATCCTGCACATCAGCGCCAACCCTGCTGAAATTGACAGTAGCTACATCCCCCAAGTTGAGGTGGTGGGGGATATTTCAGACTCGCTCCAAGAAATTCTCAACCGCTGCGATCGTACCCAAAAGCCGAACCCCTACGCCCTCTCTCTACGTCCCGCAATTATCGCCGACTACGAACAGTACGCCCAAGACGATGGCTTCCCCATTCGCCCCCAGAAACTCATCTATGACCTGCGCCATGTTCTAGACGATGAGGATATTTTGATCTCAGATGTCGGTGCCCACAAAATGTGGATTGCCCGTCACTACCACTGCGCGCTGCCTAACACCTGCCTGATCTCCAACGGCTTTGCAGCGATGGGTATTGCGATACCCGGGGCGATCGCCGCAAAACTGGTGCATCCCAACCGTCGCATTGTTGCTGCCACAGGCGATGGCGGCTTCATGATGAACATGCAGGAACTCGAAACCGCGCTGCGCATCAATACGCCTTTCGTCACCCTCATTTTTAACGATGGTGGCTACGGCCTAATCGAATGGAAGCAGATGCAGCATTTTGGATCCTCCTCCTTCATTAAGTTTGGAAACCCTGACTTTGTGAAGCTTGCTGAAAGCATGGGACTCAAGGGCTATCGCGTCACCAGCAGCGCAGAATTTTTGCCCATCCTCAAAGAAGCGCTCTCCCAAACGGTTCCCACGGTGATTGACTGTCCCATTGACTACCGCGAAAACCTGCTGTTTAGCCAGAAATCGGGTTCTATGGCCTGTCAAGCCGAATAAAGTTCAAATGTACTGTGGCCATTAAAGCCTTTGCTCCGGTAAGTTGAGTACGAACCAAGACGAGCAGTCTGTAGAGGCTGTTAATGTGCATTGCAACGGATACATTGCGCTTGTGGATCTTTGGGCTGTATTGCGTCGTTAGGTATACATCTCTATATTGTGGGACATCGACAAAAATTAATTTTTTTGGGAATAATATTTAAATCCTTTGTGTTGCGTTGCAGATTAGTGTTGACAGATTAGGTTCTAAACCTTGAGAACCTAAGCAACTGAAGGATTTCGGTCATAAAAACCTGAGCATACTAACGACACACCATTTTCAGGAAATCGCCAAAACAATCTTAAATCGTTGAAATTAAGCTTTTAAGCTGCTACTTTAGATTGCGCCCTCTAGTGGATGCTGTTGTGGAAACCTGATTAACGCTTAATGTTTAGACAGGTGTAACTAAACGGCTTTTGATGAAGTCGTGGTTTCTTACAATCATTAGTATTGTGAAGGTCTAATGCAAAGCACATGTGTTCAATATAGAGAGATAATTCTAAAATTCAGGTACTAAACGCTTAAAAAATAACCCTCTCAATTTGAGTCATTCTTACTTGCAAGCCCCAATCAACCTGCCGATAAGCCCGTATGCCCATGACTAAGCCAAATCCTTCTCGTTCTGCGCCCAGTAACGATCCTCCTTCCCTTCTGGAAGCTTCAGCAGAAGACTCTTCTCCTGAAAGCGCTGACCTTTTAGAGGAGATGCAGCCCATGAATATGAGTCGCCAGCAGCCTATTTCGCCCCCCAGCGAACCGATGCAGTTTAGGGCGATTGGGTTGGTTCAGGGCAAATACTATCCCTCAGAAGAACGCTTTAATCGTGGAGAACTTGAGGTTGAAGGCGGGCTAAGGCTGGATGCTGTCCTGCTGGGGCAGGTGATGAGCTTAGTTAAAAAATATATTGATCTAGACCGCCCCTACTTTTGGGTGGTGTACCCTCGCACCCGAGAAAAGGAACAAACGCTACACCTACAGGTGGTTGGCGTTTGGGCGGCAGATGGGTTTAGCCCCATTACCGGAGAAGCCGCGTCTGTGCCTGCGCCTCTACCAGAGAATAACGCTGCGTTGGCTCAGCCGATTGAAGATGGGTATTTCTCGGTTCGCGGTCAGATTGTCTATCAAGCCCACGACAAACAGCTCCTTTACGTCAAAATTCAGCAGACCGCGCGTAAGACAAAGGCGTCTGATGAACGCGGTAAAGCCTTTAAGCTCAAAATTATCGGCACGCTGCCCCAAAAGGCGGTGGGGTACTTTTGGGATCTAAACGTCATGCGTCAAGGCAATGAGCTGGTTTTGCAAAATGGCACCTCTATTGCCCTGATGCCGGTTCAAAAAAATCAGCGTCCCCAGGGTCGCGCTGCAAAGCCTTTCCCTAAAATGCCCTATTCTGCAAAGCCTAATCTGGCTCATCGTGCGAATACGGCAGCGAGCAGAGAGGCGCGTCCTGTCCCAAAACCCATTAAGCGCAACCAAAATCCATCGAGTTAGAGGATTTCTCATTCCCTATCAATGCTGCTGCGAAAAAATTCCCGTTCCCCGCAGCAAATCTAGAAAGGTGAAGACCGCAGGAGAGTGCCAAATGTTGGCAAGTACGGCTGCGCCAATGTTGCGGTCAAGGGGTTCTGGGAGTGATCGCACCTGGATTCCTTCAGGAATGGGTAGGGCGGCGAGTTTGGGCAATACCGCAGCACCTAACCCCTGAGAAACCATGCTGACAATGGTTGAATCTTCTTTGATTTCGTAGGCCACCTTGAGCGACTGTTTCCAGTGCTGCCAGTGCTGTCTTACTGCCGTCGTGCATTCTGCATAGTTGTAGAGAATAAAGGCAGAGCGACTAAGGTCTTTCCAAGTGAGCGGGTTAGGCGCTGGCTTTGTAGAGGGCGGTAGCAACACCACAAATTCATCGCGCATAATTTCCCAGGTGTCAAAATCATCGGAGGTTCGCGGCAGCGGCATAAGGCCAATATCTACACGGTTTTCTCGCAATGCCTGCTCTACAGCATTGGGATCTGCTTCGACCAGCGACACCTCTACATTCGGAAACCGCTGTGAAAACTGGGCAATCAGCGGCGGCAACACATGAGTGGCAACGCTGCGAAAAGATGCAATTCTGACTCGACCCCCATAAAGCCCTTTCTCGCGGTTTGCTTCGGCTTCTATGTCCGCCTCAGCCTGTAAAATCTGCTGAAAATAGACCGTCACGCGATCGCCAAAATCCGTTGCGTAAGCGCCAAAGCGTCCCCGCGCCAGCAAAGACACGCCTAATTCTTCTTCGAGGGAGGCGATCGCCCGACTGACCGCCGATTGAGATAGCCCTAACTCCAAGGCCGCTAGAGAAAAACTGCCTTTCTCTACAACCGCCATAAAAATCTTGAGATGAGAAATGTTCATCTATCGCATCTATTCGCATTGTGCATAGATACGAACCGCTTTTGTTTTTGTTTCATCACAAAACACAGGGTTACATTTGTTTATATCAATCAGCCTCTGGTGCAGCCTAATAACAGGAGAGACTTAAATCGACTGTTTGCAGGTTTCCGAGCTAACGCTCGTGATCTATCAAAATCTGAATTTTTCTCTCCTCCGCTAAAGCCCACCTTAAAAGCGTTCGTTATTTAAGATCTCATGTTTGACCTCATCTCCTATCGTAAATTCCGCGATACCCCTAACGTCCGGTTTTTTGATATCACCATTGATACCTCTAACGCTCGGGACTTGGTCATTCATAGTGGCCCAGCGGTTAGTCCCAACAACGACGCAGATGACTTTTGGCAGTTTTATCTGCATCCCAATCAAGAAGATAACTTAATGGCGCTCAGCGGCGGTCGCACCTTTTACCTGGTCAACTTCACCTGGGAGCATCCGTACCACATGGTGCGCCTAGAGGCAGGCGGAGATATTTTGAGAATTCCCCCCGGAACCTTCCATCGCTCCATCTCTGACCCTGATGGCTCTGTAGTGCTTAACCAGGCCGTTCGTTCGGTTGCGACCACGGTAGAGCGAGAGTTTCGAGTTTACAGCAGTGCTGAGATCTCTCGACTACGCTGGGTGACTTCTAAAAATGGCGTAATGCCCGAAATGCACGGCTTCACAGGCCCTATTCGTAGAGCTGCGTAGACAATCTCTTAGATGTTGGTTCCGCATACTTCCTTGAAGACAGGGCTACTCATAATCATGAAAAAAGGGAGGGTGATGTATATCAACCCTCTCTTTACTTTATGAGCCTATGCTATAACGCCTAAAGACTTAGGTTCAAAACTGGGTCTGGTCATATCTTGTTTTCTAATATCTGTCCCTGTGGTCGAGGAATTTCAATGGCTCCCTTACGCGTTGGCATTAACGGTTTTGGTCGTATTGGTCGATTGGTCTTTCGAGCAGGCTTGGGCAACCCCAATATTGAGTTTGTCGGAATTAACGATTTGGTGCCGCCCGATAACTTGGCCTACCTCTTAAAGTACGACTCTACCCACGGTCTTTTTAAGGGCAAAGTCTCAGCTAGCGAAGCAGGCATTACGGTAGACGATCATTTTGTGCCCTGTTCTGCCCTGCGCGATCCCGCAGAACTGCCTTGGAAAGCACTAGGTGCAGATTACGTTGTTGAGTCAACGGGCTTATTTACAGACTATGAGGGTGCCGAAAAACATCTTAAAGCAGGTGCAAAGCGCGTCATTTTGTCTGCGCCAACCAAAGAGCCAGAGCGAATTCGCACCTTTGTGATGGGCGTGAATCATGAGCAGTATGACCCTAGCCAAGATACGGTCGTCTCTAACGCAAGCTGTACCACCAACTGTCTTGCGCCCTTGGCAAAAGTGCTGGACGAAAACTTTGGCTTAACCGAAGGACTGATGACGACGATTCACGCCATGACCGCAACCCAGCCCACAGTGGATGGCCCAAGTAAAAAAGACTGGCGTGGGGGGCGAGGAGCCGCGCAAAATATCATCCCTTCTTCAACGGGTGCAGCAAAAGCTGTGGCCTTAGTGCTGCCCCAACTCAAAGGCAAATTAACGGGGATGGCGCTTCGGGTACCTACTCCTGATGTTTCGGTGGTTGACCTGACCTTTAAAACTAAATCTACTACCAGCTATCAGGCCATTTGTGAAGCCATGAAACAGGCGGCAGCGACCTCTCTGGCTGGCGTTTTGGCCTATACCGATGAGGCCGTGGTTTCAACCGATTTTCAGGGTAATGCCCACTCCTGCATTTTTGATGCGGAGGCAGGAATGGAACTCAACGCCAACTTCTTTAAGGTGATCGGCTGGTACGACAACGAATGGGGCTATTCCAATCGCGTGCTAGATTTAATGGCCTTTATGGCTCAAAAGGACGGTTTAATGTAGCGCTGTTGCTGAACCAACTCACTTTGACAGTGCTGCTCAGGCTTTGTTAGTGTAGCTAAAAGGTTCTGGAATGGGTAAGCGCGTGGACATTGTAATTGGTCGGAATAAGACCGCTCGTAGAGCATACGGGATGGATGAAATAGCCCTTGTTCCAGGCCGTCGAACCTTGGATCCGCAGCTTGCGGATACAGGTTGGGAAATTGGAGGGGTTCAGCGAAATATCCCCATCATTGCAAGCGCAATGGATGGGGTGGTGGATGTTGCCATGGCGGTGCGTCTGTCGCAAATGGGGGCACTGGGCGTCTTGAATCTAGAGGGGATTCAAACGCGCTACGCAGACCCTAACTCCATATTGGATCAGATTGCTCAAGTGGATGTAGATGGGTTTGTTACGCTCATGCAGCGTCTGTACGCAGAGCCGATTAAGCCTGAGCTAATTCGTCAGCGCATTCAAGAAATTAAAAGTCAGGGCGGTATTGCTGCGGTGAGCGCCACGCCTGCGGGCGCTAGCCAGTTTGGGCAAGCTGCGGCGGAAGCAGGTGCAGATTTATTTTTCATTCAGGCTACGGTGGTGTCTACGGCTCATTTATCGCCGGAGTCGATTACGCCCCTAGATCTGGCGCAATTCTGTAAAGATATGCCGATTCCCGTCGTTTTGGGGAACTGCGTGACCTACGACGTGACTCTAGATTTAATGAATGCGGGTGCGGCGGGTGTGCTAGTGGGCATTGGTCCTGGTGCGGCCTGTACGTCGCGGGGTGTGCTGGGTGTGGGTGTGCCTCAGGCAACGGCGATCGCAGACTGTGCGGCTGCTCGTGACGACTTCTTTAAGCAAACGGGCAAGTATATTCCCGTCATTGCTGATGGTGGGCTGGTGACGGGCGGTGACGTATGTAAGTGTATTGCCTGTGGTGCGGATGCCGTCATGATGGGTTCTCCCTTTGCCCGTGCCCAAGAAGCACCAGGGCGAGGGTTTCACTGGGGCATGGCAACCCCTAGCCCTCTCTTGCCACGCGGCACTCGCATTAATGTGGGCACCACAGGCACTTTAGAGCAAATTCTGACAGGACCTGCCAAGCTCGATGATGGCACCCATAACTTCCTAGGTGCCCTAAAAACCAGCATGGGAACTTTAGGAGCTAAGGATTTGAAAGAAATGCAGCAGGTTGAGGTGGTAATTGCGCCCTCTCTGCTCACCGAAGGCAAAGTTTACCAGAAAGCACAAAAGCTAGGCATGGGTAAGTAAAGCACGCACTTTTAGCCCTTCGCTAAAGTCCGTTTTGAATACACTTTATGTCTACTGCAAGGCAATTCTGATGAATGGACAAGGCAAAGTGCAAATGCTTGCCTACAATAGAGAATAGCGGAGACGCAAGTTTCCGTTCACTCCTCACACCACACTCCGCCTGGACGATTGTTCGGGCGGTTTCCTATTGCGCGGCAAAATTGGGATGTTAAGTTAAAGCGTTAAGTTTGAGATCAAAATTAACATTAAAGCGGATGTCGTTAAGATCCTGCTAAGGTAGGAACTGTAGAGCATCTATAAGAAAGGTTGTGCAGGCATGACAGCAACTGCAGTCACGGATACAACGTTCAAGCAAGAAGTCGTCGATAGTGACGTTCCCGTTTTGGTAGACTTTTGGGCACCTTGGTGCGGTCCTTG
>JBGSVR010000149.1:0-3258 GCA_041752855.1 Thermosynechococcaceae cyanobacterium | reverse complement strand
AACTTCTCAGGGTCAATCGCCAGAAGGGAATCAACGCATGTCCCGATTCTGAAGGTATAACCGCTCCCAGCAATGAAGTCGCCGCCTTTTACCTTGTCGATGTCCCCTCGATAGTCCATGCCGAGACGATGGCAAAGGTGACGGGCGAGTGCGACACGGTGACTGGCTAGAATCGCATGACCTGAATCCTTGATTTGCTCTGCAATGAACTTAGTCTTTCCGGTGCCCTTAGCGGATGAGATCGCCACGATGCCTTCTTCGGGTAGCTGAGCAATCTGGAGCGTAGATAGGTCAACTTGGGCAATGCGGAGCGACGGCGACCATGTAAGGGTTTTACGAAGACGTTGGGCTAGTTTCCAATGGTGCAGACTGAGGGCTTGCCGATGGAGTGCGGTAAAGGCAACAGAACCACGCGCCACGATGAAGTCATCTACACCCTTCTCAGGGCCAGGAAGGTCAACGACATGAACCGGACAGTGAAAGGCTTCAAAGAGCTGGCCTAGTCGCTGGGTGGCCTTTGCAACGTTGGCAGCGGTCACGGGCTTTGCATCATGGTCAAAGCAGATCGTGATTCTACGTCCGGTGGCAAAGGGTGCTAGTTCAGGGATGAGCTGGGCGGGGGTAGCGTTGCCCTGGTTGTCTTTGGTTCTGTAGCCGTTGAAGATACCAGGAAGGGCGATCGCCACAATTCCAGCACTCAAGACACTGGCTGCTTTTTTAGCTCCTTCAACGATTGTGATGGGCAGATTCCGGTCTAAGACCCATTGCCAGAAGCCCCTATCTTCAAGGTTTAGCACTGCTGCCGGACTCATGGGCACGGTCAGCGGCTGGTGCAGACGGGCTAGGTAATCGTCTTGGAGGTTGTGAGCAGAGGCGATCGCCAAACCGACTGACCAGGAGACGCGCAGAAAGAAGGCTTTTGTAGGGGTCTTAGGAGGATGTTCGTACTTGATGGGTCGATCCTTTTCGGTATCGAAGCGGGGCACATCGGGTTTGAAGCACCCCCATTCCATCGGTTTCCAGGCGTTGAGTGGGTCTAGGCCAGCGCACCACCAACCGCCCTTAGTGGCATGGTCATAGAGTCTTAGCCACTTCGAGGCCAGCCGACCGCCGTTGAGTCGGTC
The DNA here is from genome assembly GCA_041752855.1 of Thermosynechococcaceae cyanobacterium. Lineage (GTDB taxonomy): Bacteria > Cyanobacteriota > Cyanobacteriia > Thermosynechococcales > Thermosynechococcaceae > JAAURS01. The sequence continues at coordinate 2,134 of JBGSVR010000149.1, read as the reverse complement.
AAGGGCTGGTGAATAGCAGAGGTACTCGTAGGTTTCATCTCCGACAAGACTTTGGAGGTTAAGAGAGATGAGGTCAGGGGCAACGGCGCTGTTGAGCCATTCTTGAAAGTGGCGTGGGCGGGTATGCGAAGTAGTAGAGGCTGAGGACAATCCATAGGATGCCCCAGTCTCGTGAGCGAAAAGCTCCGAGGTCATGATTTTGTTCTCCGTACTCTATAAGCGTTGGCTGTAGCGGTTTTGAAGGAGCGGATTTGCCTTGGCTTAGAGTTTCAGAGCTATGCACAAAAACTTTTCTAGGCGCTTTATAGAAAAGTGATTGTCAAATCAGTCATTTAATGGCTAGAATTGTTTGCATAGAAAAGACGCTGACCTAATCTGCCACCACAGCAAAATTAATGTCAACTGGCTCTTCGCCGGACTAAAGCCCTACTGATTGGACCCAGTGGGGTTTTTACGTTTTAAATCCGTTTATTTCCTCTTCGTCCTTTCCCTCACCTCCTAGTTGACTTCTAGCTTTTAAACTTACCGCCTTTTTGCGGTTCCTACCGATCAAACTGGGAATCTTAAGCCCTGTCAAGCAATAGAGCATTTTTTCCCTCCATAAATGAGTTTTTCAAGACATCCCTAAAGTTCAGCCTGAGCAAAGTGTTCTTTGTGGTGCTGTGCAGTCTGAGCGCGAGAGACAACGGTATCGACATACTCAGGGTGCGCGGCGTACTCACGGTCGTAGATCTCCGATTTCATGGATTCAGCGATGTTGTCTACCCGATAGCCCTGCTTGAGTGCAAAGTTAGCGACGGTATAGTCAATCTCCTCACGCATCTCACCCAGTAGGTTAGAGACGGCGGACGGTGGTGCGGAATTTGGGTGTTCTTCCAGGTAGCCAAGAGTCTTAAGCTGCTGATTGAGCTGAGCGGCATGGGTGTCTTGGGCAAATTTAAGCTGCCGTTGAAGATGCACCCGCTTTTCTTGGATGGCTCTTTGACGAGCTTGCTTGATGAAGTCAGTGGTAGATGGTCGCATAGGTTTTTAAAGAATGAGTTGAATCTAGAGGGTTGTAGAGGTTTAAGATTGAAAGACTACTTGAGTGCCGCCAGACTTCAGAACTCTGGCAGTTGCCTTTTTGCCTTTAGTTTTTTTGCCGTACTTTTGAAGCGATTCGGGATTAGAGGATCCCAGAAATGTGAGCTGTCTACTTTTCATGTACTCAAGAATTAGGTCAGCAGCTCTGCTTGGCTTAGCTGCCCTAATAACGAGCGCTAGATCGTCGCGTCGTCGCTGAAGTTCTTCAGGTGAGGCTGTGCGATGTCGATGAACCATGTTGAAAGAGATATTGGCAGCGGCCTTGCCTGGATCAGAACAAGCCTTAATCTGTTGCTGAATAAAGGATTTAGACATTTGAACTGTTGAACCTCGGTGAATCTTCTTATCAAAAATTTGGAAGAATTGCCCCTCGTAAGTACCCTTCGTTATGAAGCTTCAACGGCGGCGGGATGAAGTGAATTCTCATCAGGTCAAAGCCAACAATGAGGAAAATAAAGGAGATCGCCTGAGCCAAGCGAAAAGCAAATTTTGCAAAGGACTCATCTGGTTTAGACATTTTTCAACTTTCCAGCCTCACCTAATTTTTTTGTAAATCTGAAACAACTGCCCCTCGTTCACCGCATTTAGGGGTGCTGGGAAGAAGTGAATGCCAGCCACGACAAAGCCAGCGGTGATGGCGCTTATGGCGATCGCAGCCCCAATCGCGTGAGGCAGATACTTCTTGGGATGGACACTAGAGAAGAGGGTTGCGGTGATAGCGCGTTCAAGGGTGGGCGGTAGCGCTCTGAGGTCAGTTTCAATGATGGTTAAGCGCTTAACGAGAAGCTGTAGGTCGATGGTTTCGTCCGGCTTCTTCTCTTGCTCCTTCCCCTGGCCTTGCTCTGCCGTCTGCGGCTTACCCTGCGTGGTTTGATTAGGCTGAGCGGTCTGATTGGCCTGAGCATTTTGCTCACGGGCAGCGGGTCGATGTTCATCGAGTACGTCCTCCTCAAAAATAGGTGCTGGGTCTGGAAGGGCTTGCTGTAGGGAAGTAATGGCTAGATTTTGCTGCCCTACGGTATTGCTTAAGTTGTGAAGCTGAGATTCAACG
>JBGSVR010000148.1:0-6340 GCA_041752855.1 Thermosynechococcaceae cyanobacterium | reverse complement strand
GGGGAAAACGGTACTTGACCCATCAATTTTTAGGGTTCCCGCCAAGCTAGGGTCAGGCAGTTTTGGCGACAGATTTACCGGAATTTGAGCAGAATCAGCCGTTCGTTCTGGCCCACCACAGGCGGTCAGCAGAAGACCCATTACACCGAAAGTTAATACCGAAAATTTAATATTCATAGATGTGACCTGAAATTAGATTTGCGTATGCTAAGAACTTGTAAATTTTTACGGAAAAATCAGACTCACCTGATCGCTCAATGCCCCTCAGTTGGGCGCTGTTCGCATTAAAGCAATCTGGGTTCACCCCTTATGAAATAGCGTTTCTGAAGCCAGAACGCGACATTCACCAAGCTAATCAAAACTGGAACTTCTACCAGCGGCCCAATCACCGACGCAAATGCCACGCCGGAATTGATACCAAAGACTGCAATAGCAACGGCGATCGCCAGTTCAAAGTTATTCCCCGCTGCGGTAAAGGCCACACTCGCGGCCTTCGAGTAGTTCGCTTTAACCTTCCAAGCCATATAAAAGCTTGTAAAAAACATGATTACAAAGTAGATCACTAGGGGAATCGCAATCCGCACCACGTCTAAGGGAATCTGCACAATCAGACTTCCCTTGAGGCTAAACATCACCACAATCGTAAACAGCAGGGCAATCAGCGTAATTGGGCTGATTTTAGGAATAAAAGTGCCGTGATACCAGCGCTCTCCCTTAACCTTGACTAAAACGTAACGGGTCAAAAAGCCAGCCAAAAACGGAATGCCTAAGTAGAAGAAAACGCTCTGAGCAATCTCGGCAATGCTGATATTGACCGTGCTGCCTTTTAATCCAAATACGGTCGGCAGGAAAGAGACGAAAAACCAGGCGTAGACGCTGTAAAAGAAAACCTGAAAAATACTGTTAAAGGCAACGAGTCCGGCAGTAAATTCGGTATCTCCCCTTGCTAGTTCGCTCCAGACAATGACCATTGCAATGCAGGGGGCTATACCTACCAAAATCAAGCCCGTCATATACTCTGGGTAATCTCGCAGAAATAGAAGTGCAAGGGTAAACATTACGCAGGGAGCAATCACCCAGGTCTGAACCAAGGAAAGTGCCAGAATTTTGCCGTTGTTAAAAATATCGCCTAACGCTTCGTATCGCACCTTGGCAAAGGGGGGATACATCATCAAAATCAAGCCAATGGCAATGGGAATATTGGTAGTGCCCACCTGCAACTGGTTAATAAAAGCTTCCAATCTAGGAAAAAAGAATCCTAGACCTACGCCGATCGCCATTGCCAGAAAAATCCACACCGTCAGAAATCGGTCTAAAAACGACAGCTTTTTGAGGGATCTTGGCAGAGAAAGAGGAGTCATGATGAAGCCTTGCGAGAGTGATCTTCAAGGGCACAACTTGCAACTTCAACGTTGGGTTGAGCCGTAACTGCGTTCCATTCGCTACAGCGATCGCCTGACTCAGGCACCTGACCCCGCAGAATCATCGTGAACGAAACCCATTCTGGCAAGGCATCTGAAGGATTAAGTCAGGGATGATGCGGGGCAAATTAACAGCATTGAGTCCCGCAGGCGGCTTTCTGATTCAGGCGTGGACTGGGTTGATGAATAGCTGAATCTTCTAAAACCGCATAAATTTCCCACGGTGCGCCATCGGGGTCTGCAAGCCAACCCTTGTCTTGGCGTGCGTAGCAACAATCAACATTTTTCTCAAGGGCTGTGGCTAAGCCAGACTGATTCAGCCGAGCTAGTTCAGCCTCAACCGCTTCAGAAGTTTCTATTTCTACGCCAAGATGATTCAGCATTCCTGCTTTTTCGGCATTTTCAATTAACACAAGCTTGAGGGCAGGCTCTGCGATCGCAAAGTTGGCGTAGCCAGGACGAATTTTTGCAGGCTCGACGCCAAACAGTTTGCTGTAGAAGACGATGGCAGCATCCATATTGCTAACGTTCAAGGCGAGTTGGACTCGTGACATCTGAATCTACTCCTTAAATCGACACTCATCAATATTGAAGACTGTCAATATATTGCAGCTTATATCGAGAGCTGTCAATATGTGAGTTATGAGCAATACACTGACAGCCTGCTGCCCACCCCTGATTCTTCAGCACCTCAGCCCCCCTGATGCAGCTCAGCTTGCGGCGCTGTTTAGAGTGCTGGGCGATCCGTCTCGGCTACAGTTGTTGAGCCTTATTGCAGCGCAGCCCTCAGGTGCGGCCTGCGTTTGTGAACTGATTGAGCCGCTGGGTCTATCTCAGCCGACAGTAAGTCATCATCTCAAAGTGCTGTTTGATGCTGGGTTTCTAACAAAGGAACGGCGAGGAACCTGGATGTATTACCGCGTGGTACCGCAGACGCTACAGGCTTTATATTCGACACTTCAGCCTCCCGCTACTGTGCCTGTATCTGCTGTTGCGAAGGTTGCCAGCTAAATGAACATCATCGAAGCGCTTAAAACAGATTACGCAAGGTTTCCTGAGGACCAGACCTATAGCCTGTACGCAGAAAACGTATTTTTCAAAGATCCGCTGACGTCTTTTAGTGGCGTGGCACGCTATCGCGCCATGATTCACTTCATTGCGCGATGGTTTAAGGCGGTACAGATGGATCTGCACAGTATTGAGCGAACAGACCAGCGCATTGATACCACTTGGACGCTCCGATGGGTTGCGCCCGTGCCTTGGCAGCCCCCCATGGTAATTTCGGGTCGCAGTGAGCTAACGCTTAACAACACGGGCTTAATTGAGTCCCATATTGACTACTGGGATTGTTCACGGCTGGATGTCCTGAAACAACTCTTTTCAACACGGCGGTGATCTACCATAGAATCGCGTTGATACTGCGAACTAGGTAAACATGACCCACATTGGCGTTCCCAAAGAAATTAAAGATCAAGAATTTCGTGTGGGCTTAACCCCCAGCACGGTTCAACTGCTTTGTACGCAGGGTCATCAGGTGGTGGTTGAGTCTGCTGCGGGTGTAGGCGCTGGCTTTACGGATGCTGACTATACCCAAGCGGTCGCGCAGATTGTGCCGGATGCCGCAACCGCATGGCAGCAGGATCTTGTAATTAAGGTCAAGGAGCCGTTAGCCGCAGAGTACGGTTTTTTGAGAAGCGATCTGCTGCTGTTTACCTACCTACATCTAGCAGCGAATCGTGAGCTAACGGAACGGCTGATGGAATCTGGGGTGACGGCGATCGCCTATGAATGTGTCGAAGTCTCTGTTGGCGGACGGGTACAGTTCCCGCTGCTGGCACCCATGAGCGTGATTGCAGGGCGGCTTGCCACACAGTTTGGGGCGCGGTTTTTAGAGCGACAGCAGGGCGGACGTGGCGTTTTGCTCAGCGGCATCCCTGGGGTAAAGCCTGGAAAGGTCGTGATTTTGGGTGGCGGTGTTGTTGGGACTGAAGCCGCACGAATGGCGGTGGGCATGGGTGCCCAGGTGACGCTGTTAGATCTCAATGTCAATCGCCTCACAGAATTAGAGGCGATCTTTGGGTCACGGGTGGAGCTGCTGTACAGCCAGCCCAGTGCGATCGCCCAAGCAGTCCCCACAGCAGATTTGCTAGTGGGGGCGGTGCTGGTGCCCGGTCAGCGTCCACCTACTTTGGTAAAGCGAGAGCTAGTGAAGCAAATGCAAAATGGCTCGGTTATTGTGGATGTGGCGGTTGACCAGGGGGGCTGTATTGAGACCTTACGCCCAACTTCACACACCAACCCTGTCTATGTAGAAGAGGGCGTACTGCACTACGGAGTCCCCAATATGCCAGGGGCAGTGCCTTGGACTGCAACGCTGGCGCTCAACAACAGTACGCTGCCCTTTGTGCTGAAGTTGGCGAATCAGGGTATTGAGGCACTTTCTACGGATGCGGCTCTGGCAAAGGGGCTAAATGTTAAGCAGCATCACCTTGTGCATCCTGCTGTGCAAGGAGTCTTTCCAGATTTATAGGTCAAGACTAAATCTATCCGTAGAGAAAGCTTTTTAATAGGGGGATGAGTGGAGACAACGGCAGAATATCAGTGTGACTATTGCGGCGAATATAGCACTACCTTTGTTGACCTCAGCGCTGGCTACGAACAATCGTATGTGGAAGATTGCCAAGTCTGCTGCCGCCCTAATCATCTCCATGTTCATGTAGACACAGAGAGTTTAGAGGTTGAGATTACAACGGAATACAGAGGCTAACGGCATTGAACTTTTCTACACAACTAATAGCGTATACCGCCGTTCCGTGTGCAAGCGGTTAGCTTGTTAGACACCCCCAACGAGTATGGCTATGCTGATTATCTTGAATTTCACGCATAGACTAATTTGCCTCTTGGTTGAGGGATGGGTCTACCTAGTTCCTGTGCAGTCTCAATCCATTCTTGCATGACAGTCTGAGCGTTTTGTAAGGCTTCAATATAGGTTTCGCCATCAGCCGCACATCCAGGGAGTTCAGGAATCTCAACAACAAAAGAGTTATCCTCTTCACTCCAATAGATGATTAGCTCATATTTCATCTTCATCTTGACCTCCCAGTCTATATTTAAGAATAACCTCGCGAACCTGCTTAACTTGGTAAACCTTCGCTTTACTACCCTTCGGTTGGATATTTAGAATTTCTTCGATTCCCTCTTTCACAAAAATATGGTGACTGCCACGAATACGCTTTTCAAATCCCATGTTTATCAAAAGTTGGCATAATTGATCGAAGAGAATATTGCCGTCAGAAGTTCCTCTCAAAATTTTGAGCAACAGTTTTTCCGACTTTCCCATCAGTTACTCCAACGTTTGATTTCATGCTCGCTAGGATTTCTCAATTATAAAATTATTTTACTTTTTTACAATCATAAAGTGCATCTAACGGCTTGGGCGTAAGCGGTGGCAAATATTTTCGAGTCGCCGCTAGAGTGTTGAGGCCATTCGGTGCACGCCCTGGTTAGACAATGCAGGAAGAGCAATGAACACTCAATCACCTCACTGCGCGAAGTTCCTCTTGAATAACTCGGCGTAGTGTGTCTTCATCTAGGGGCTGCTTAACTTTTTCTAGATACTGCCGCAAAGCCTCATTCATCATAGTTTGATAGCCTTTGCCAGCAGAATCACTTCGTTCTCGAAAGTTTTCTAACACATCATCATCAATATAAATTGTGATGCGAGTTTTGCCTGTTTGGGGAATAACGGCACCCCGCTTGGCTTGACTAAAATCATATTCCGCTTTCATACTTTTGCCTCTCAGAACGCGTCGCAGAACGGGCTGAAATCAGGCGAACACGATTTCCTCGATCCGTATAAACCACGACTAGCAAACGCCAGAGATGATCCATTCCAATCACAATAAACCGTTGTTCTCCTTGAGCCATCGTATCTTCAAAGGAAAGCGCATTGGGATCAAACAAAACTGACTCTGCGTCAGAAAAGCGCACACCATGCTTTTGCAGATTCATAGCTGCTTTGTTCGGATCCCATTCAACTTCCATACATATATTATATGCACAAAAACGAGCTTTATGCTAGATGATCGCCTAAGTAGGTCTAACGGTTCGGGCCAGCGGTTGCCAATACCTTTGCATTTCACACAAGCGGCTTCGGTCAATCCGCTACACCCGAATTGTTAGGTCGTAGCATTTCAGGCTTCAAGATCAAAATCTTGCCGTCAATGTTTGAAACATTACGTTCCTGAGTATCTAATTCACCTCCAAATTCAGAGAATAGAAAAAGGATCGCAGCCTTTATATTGCTTAAAAACATATATCGCTCCACCTGTGCTACACCTGTATCAATTAACTCCTGCCCAGGTCTAGCTCTTTTTAGCTCAATTACGACACGACTACTTTTGTCAGAAATAATAAAATCAGCTATTGCAGAAGCTTCAGAAGGAATTTTATATTCGCTGAGAACCTCAAGATCTGTTGCTGCTGAAGCAAAGAAGCCTGCCAGTTGCCCAATAACTTGTACTTCAGTCCGTTTAGATCCATCTGTATTAAAACTAGACTGCTGATGTGAGAACTCTCGCAAAATCTGAGCAGTTCGATTTAAGAGATCACTACCTTCTACACTTGCAAGACGCTCTTGGATTTCTACTTGCTTCGTATCAGCTTCGGTTTTGGCTTGGAGATAGGAAAGCTTTTCAGTGATTTGATCAAGTACAAGGCAGGCAAAAGCCGCCACAGAAACAATGGCTAAAAAAGCTTCGCTCTCATCAAAGTCTAGCTTGTATAGCAATCCTGAATGATATGAAGACAGATCATGTATAGAAAAAGCTGTTTAGACTGAAATTAACTCAACTTTCTGGTCAAAAGTGCCATACATATTTAACTTGGGGAATTCAAAAAACTGATAATGTGTTGCGAGC
>JBGSVR010000147.1:0-8405 GCA_041752855.1 Thermosynechococcaceae cyanobacterium | reverse complement strand
GGGTCTTCTGCTGACCGCCTGTGGTGGGCCAGAACGAACGGCTGATTCTGCTCAAATTCCGGTAAATCTGTCGCCAAAACTGCCTGACCCTAGCTTGGCGGGAACCCTAAAAATTGATGGGTCAAGTACCGTTTTCCCCATCACCGAAGCCGTTGTGAAGGAATTCAAAACCCACAGTCAAAAGGTAGAGATTGATAGCAAGTTTTCTGGGACAGGGGGTGGCTTCAAAAAGTTTTGTCAAGGTGAAACCCAGATCAGCAGCGCCTCTCGCCCTATTTCAGAGAAAGAAATGGAGGCTTGTCGTCAGGCAGGTACTGCCTACATTGAGCTACCCATTGGCTTCGATGCGCTCACTGTTGTGGTTAACCCACAAAATACTTGGGCAAAAGACATCACCGTAGCAGAGTTAAAGCAGCTCTGGGAGCCAGCCGCCCAGGGCAAAATTAAAACCTGGCAGCAGGTGCGATCATCTTGGCCTGCAACACCCATCAAGCTTTTTGGCCCTGGCAAAGATTCAGGTACCTATGATTACTTCACAGAAGTCGTCATGGGCAAAGATGGTGCCAGTCGCAGCGACTACACCGCCAGTGAAGACGATGGTGCGTTGGTCAAAGGGGTGAGTCAAGCGCCTGCTGCCTTGGGCTACTTTGGTCTGGCCTATGCCGAAGCCAATCAAAGCAAGCTTAAGGTGTTAGGAGTTGATAACGGTCAGGGCATCGTTGTTCCCTCTCGTGAAACGGTCGAAAAGGCGCAATATCAGCCTCTCTCCCGTCCTCTTTTCATCTACGTGAACTCTAAAGCGGCTCAAGAGAAACCAGAACTGCGTGCGTTTGTGGAGTTTTACCTCACCAACAGCAAGGAGCTGGTCAACACCGTCGGCTATATTCCGCTCCCCGAAGAAGGCTATCGACTTTCTTTACTCCACTTTGAGCGGGGGAAGGTGGGTACCGTCTTTGGCGGCACGCCTCAACCTAATCTCACGATTAGTCAGCTTCTGCGAAAGCAAGCTGCCTTTTAATCGAAGGTTCAGGTCACAATTTTTGCAATAAATCAAGGATAAATATGCGAGTAGGTATTAATGGGTTTGGCCGCATCGGTCGGCTGGCACTTCGTGCTGCGTGGGAATGGCCGGAGCTAGAGTTTGTCCACATCAATGAAGTGAAGGGCGGTGCAGAAACTGCTGCTCACCTGCTGAAGTTTGACTCAGTGCATGGACGCTGGGCACCGGAGGTGAGTGGGACAGGTAGTGCCGTCTCCATTAATAAAGAGTCCCTGAGCTTTAGCGATGTGGCTCAACCAGGGGAGGTGCCCTGGGACGCGGTGGGGGTTGATATTGTGCTGGAATGCTCCGGCAAGTTTAGAACACCAGACACCCTCAACCCCTATTTTGATCGGGGTGTAAAAAAGGTGATTGTGGCGGCTCCCGTCAAGGCCGCAGAAGCCCTCAACATTGTGATGGGCATTAACGATCATCTGTACAAACCGGATCAGCACCGTATTCTCACGGCGGCTTCTTGCACTACCAACTGCCTAGCACCTGTTGTGAAGGTAATTCATGAAGGGTTGGGCATTAAGCACGGAGTCATCACGACCATCCATGATAACACCAATACTCAGACCATTGTGGATGCTCCCCATAAAGATCTCCGTCGTGCCAGAGCCACTAGTTTATCGCTGATACCCACAACCACCGGATCTGCCACGGCGATCGGGCTGATCTATCCCGAACTGAACGGGAAACTCAATGGTTTGGCGGTCAGAGTGCCTTTACTCAATGCTTCGTTGACAGACTGCGTCTTTGAAGTTTCACAGCCCACGACTGTTGACGCGGTGAATGAACTGCTGAAGGCAGCGGCGGATGGGCCGCTTCAGGGCATTTTGGGTTACGAAGAGCGGCCTTTGGTGTCGATTGACTACAAAGACGATCCGCGCTCATCCATTATTGATGCGCTGTCAACAATGGTGGTGAATGAAACCCAGGTCAAAATTTTGGCCTGGTACGACAACGAGTGGGGCTATGCAAACCGCATGGTGGAACTTGCGAGAAAGGTTGCCCTCAGCCTGAAATTGTCCTGAAGTTTAAGGGGTTGGGGTTTTTATGACGACTTCTACAGCTTCTAGCGCTAATTTCAAGAACTACGCTCTGGTCACGCTGACCTATTGGGGTTTCACCATTACCGATGGTGCTTTGCGGCTGCTGGTGCTGCTGTACTTCAATAACATCGGCTATACCCCTATTCAAATTGCCTCTTTGTTTTTGTTCTATGAAGTCTTTGGGGTGGTCACAAACTTTCTAGGGGGCTGGATTGGCTCTCAGCTAGGGCTAAAGGTGACGCTCTACACGGGCATTGGACTCCAGATTTTCTCCTTGGTGCTGCTGTCGTTCCTCAATCCCAATTGGGCACAGTGGATTGCTGTACTTTATGTGATGGTTGCCCAGGCTTTTTCTGGGGTTGCTAAAGACTTAACCAAGATGAGTACCAAAAGTGCGATTCGCTTGGTGGTGCCGCAGGATGCTCAATCTGCCTTGTTTAAGTGGGTGGCAATTCTAACAGGGTCTAAGAACGCCCTCAAAGGGGTGGGCTTTTTTGTAGGGAGTGCGCTGCTGGGAACCTTTGGTTTTATCCATTCTCTCTGGATTATGGCGGGTTGCTTATTTCTGCTGCTGTTTACGGGCTTATTTTTGCCGAAGGGGATGGGCAAAATTAAGGCAAAGGTCAAGTTTAAGCAGCTTTTTTCCAAAAGCCGCGAGATTAATATTCTGTCGGCGGCGCGGTTCTTTTTGTTTGGTTCTAGAGACGTTTGGTTTGTGGTGGGGCTACCCGTCTTTTTACGCAGCGTGTTGGGTTGGTCTTTCTCTCAAGTGGGTGGTTTTTTGGCCTGTTGGGTGATTGGCTATGGCATTATTCAGTCTTTGGCTCCGACGCTCATTCGGCAGTTTGGTTCAGGTCGTCCACCGCAGTCTAAGACCGTGCAGTTTTGGACATTTTCGCTTGTGGCGGTTCCGGCGGCGATCGCCCTTGCTCTTCAGCTCAACATCCCTGCCAATATTGCGATCGTAGGGGGGCTGATGCTGTTTGGAGTTGTGTTTGCCTTCAACTCTGCGGTTCACTCTTACTTGGTGCTGGCTTTTACCGATGACGATAAGGTGGCGCTGAATGTGGGCTTTTACTACATGGCAAATTCTGGCGGACGCTTAGCGGGAACGGTGTTATCAGGCTTGATCTATCAGTTTTATGGACTAGTGGGCTGTCTGTGGGTTTCTTCAGCGCTGGTGTTGGCGGCGGCTTGGGTGACGCGGAAGCTGCCGGATCCCGCACCGAGTCGGGCGATCGCCTGGAATGCAGATGGCGGAGATTGAGGACAGTTAGAGTTGGATGGCTTAGGCGATCGCCCCAGCCCTAGATGCAGTCAGGATCTTCCCCTAACTCTCGCAGCCGAGCGGCTAATCGTTCAGCTCGTTGAGTCTCTACTTCAGCTCGTTGTTGTGCTGCCTCTTCTGGTAACGGCACTAGTACACCATTCGTGTCATAGAACCGCAGCCAGGTTAGTGTCTCTCGGTCAATGGTACCTGTCCATGTCCCCAACCATAAACCCAAGGTTGCACACCACAGCCAGCCCCGTTCATCAGGGCTAATCGCCTGATAAGTGTCGCCACGATGCCAGCCCTGTAAGGATTTTGCATCAAAAGGGTTATAAACAAAATAATCTTGAGTCTTAAACACGCGGTCATAGAGCTGCTTTTTGAGTCCTAAATCTACCTTGGCAGTACTCGGAGACATCAGCTCAATAATTACGTCGGGGTAGCGGCCTTCTTCTTCCCAAACCACCCAGCCCTGGCGAGAGCGAGTCCCTTCAACATCTAGCACCACAAAAAAGTCTGGCCCTCTAAAATCTTGATTTTTGGCTTGGGTGCTGCTGTAGTAAACAAACATATTGCCGCCGACATAAAAGTCGGTTTGTTCAGCACGGTACTGCTGATAGGAGCAAATCAGCACATTCATCGCCACGCGGTGTTGATTGGTTTCCAAGGGTATTCCGTCGTCAAAAATTAAGTCCGTGGGAGGCTGTGGCGGAGTCCAATCGCCTACTTCTGAGGTGGTCTGAGGTGGAAGAGTATTGACCATAGAGCTGCCAGCAAAAAGGGCTGTAATTTTATTCTATCGCTACAGCAAAAAGGGCGTTTATATCAAACTGTCAAAACTGCTGCCATTGCTAGCTTGCAGCGTAGATTATCCAAATCGTCCTGCTACATAGTCTCGGGTGCTGGGCTGCTCTGCTTCTAAAAAGATTTGGGAGGTAGCGCCAAACTCAACGAGCTGACCAATGCGATGTTCATCGGTGCTAAAAAATGCGGTGTACTCAGAAACCCGTGAGGCTTGCTGCATATTGTGGGTCACGATTACAATCGTTACTTTATTTTTTAGCTCATGAAGTAGCGCCTCAATTTTCATGGTGGCGATTGGGTCTAGGGCAGAGCAGGGTTCATCCATCAGCAATACCTTAGGGTTTACCGCCAAGGCACGGGCAATACAAAGCCGCTGCTGCTGCCCACCCGAAAGATCTAGCCCTGATTGGTTGAGATTATCTTTTACCTCATCCCAGAGCGCCGCGCTGCGGAGGGCAGACTCAACCGCATCATCCAAAACAGATCGGCTGGGGCGACTGACGGTTCTGATGCCGTAGGCTACGTTGTCGTAGATGCTCATGGCAAAGGGGTTGGGCTGCTGGAAAATCATGCCAACCTGACGGCGAAGCTGGTTAAGATTGGTACCCTTTGCATAGATATTTTTGCCCAGCAGCTCCACTCTGCCCTGAATGCGGAGATCGCTCTCCATTTCACCAATGCGATTGAGGGTTTTAAGAAACGTGGATTTACCGCACCCAGAAGGGCCAATAATGGCGGTGACGTGTTTTTCGTAAATGTCCATGTACACGCCCTCGACCGCCTTATGACGACCATAAAAGCAGCTCAAGTCCTGGACGTGCATGACCGGAATGGGTGGCTGCTCTCCTTCATTAGGAGCTGCACTGGATGGTGCTAAAGAGTTGGAGGGAGGAGGGTTTGAAGAAGGGAGCATAAGAATTAGCGGGTTGTCTGACGGTTACGTGTGACCCACCGTGCCAAGAGATTGGTGAACACCACAATGCCCACTAACATGACAGCGGCAGCCCAGGCCAAGTTATTTTGATCAACAAAGGGTGAACTTGCATAGTTATAAATCAGCACGGATAGAGACGCGCTGGGACCCAACAGCCCTTCTAGCCAGTTTTGACTAAAGAGTGCGGTAAATATGAGCGGTGCGGTTTCGCCTGCGGCTCGTGCGATCGCCAATAAACTACTGGTCAAAATGCCAGGAAACGCCCGTGCCAGCACAATACGAAGGGTGGTGCGCCCATAGCCAGCGCCTAAGGCAGCAGATGCTAAGCGCTGGGCATTGGGCACCAGCTTTAGCGATTCTTCCGTGGCTAAAGTGACAATGGGCAGCATAATGACCGAGAGTGCAAACCCGCCAGCCAGCGCCGAAAACCCTTTGAGGGGCAGCACAAAGACTCCGTAGGCAAACACCCCCACCACAATAGAGGGCGCAGCGCTGAGAATGGTGACCAGCATTCGCACTCCGCTGGCGAAGGTTGAGTTTTTACCAAATTCCGATAGGTAAATCGCGGTTAAGATGCCCAAGGGCAGGCTTAAACCTGCGGCGATCGCCACCATTACCCCAGTCCCAATAATGGCATTGGCAAACCCACTGGGGACATCTTTCATGCCTGCGGGAGCAGGAAGCTGGGTAAAAACATCCGCCGTAAGGTGAGGTACCCCTTTACTCAAAATCGCCCACAGCATCGCCAATAGCGGAATTAGCGCCAGCGCACTCAACGCAAAGGCAGTGACGCTCATGGCGGCATTAAATAGCTTTTTTGAAGGGGGCAGCGGCGCGTACAGGTCAGACACAGAAACAATCCTAAGCGTAATTCAACTAAGCATTTCGGGTTAAAGCACGAACTAAAACGGCTGCGATCGCATTCACCGCCAGCGTCACTAAAAACAGCAAAAGCGCAAGGTACATCAGTGCGCCCACATGGAGCGGGTCAGACGCTTCTCCAAACTGATTGGCAAGCAAGGCCGGAATTGAGTTCCCTGGATTCAGTAAAGATGTACTAATCTCATTAACGTTGCCAATCACCATTGTGACTGCCATTGTCTCGCCCAATGCCCGACCCAGGGCAAGACTTGCAGCCCCAAAAATGCCCGAGGCGGCGGCGGGTAGGGTAATAAACATAATGCTCTCCCACTGCGTTGCGCCAAGGGCAAAAGCACCATTGCGAAGATCTTGGGAGATGGCGAGAAACACTTCTCGACTAATGGCGGCAATGGTGGGCACAATCATGATGGCTAAAACGACCCCTGCCATCAACATGCTGGGGCCAAAAGGCTGAGTGTTAAAGATGGGAATCCACTTGAAATGGCTGTATAAAAATTGTTGAAATGGCTCTAAGGCCGGAATTAAAATAAACCGTCCCCATAACCCCACAATCACGCTAGGTATGGCGGCAATTAGCTCAACCAAAAATGCAATGGGCGTTTGCAGCCCTTCTGGCAAGACTTTCTCGCTGGTGACAATGGCAACCGCAACGCCGATGGGGAGTGCGAGGAAAAGGGCGATCGCAGAGCTAACCAAGGTGCCGTAGATGTAGGGCAATGCCCCAAATAGGGATTGGTCGATGTTCCATTCTTGAGTCCACACAAAGGCAAGGCCAAATTTGGCGATCGCAGGCTGTGCGTCCTTAAAAATCAGCAAGCACATCCAAAATGGAATGGATGCGGTGAGCAGTGCCGCCAAAAACGAAATACCCCGAAATCCACCATCCCCAAATTGGCTCACCCAAGACTCCGTAGGCACTGGAGAGCGTTGAGGCAGGTTGGACTGAGTAGGCTCCAAGGCTTCTGTCATTTGAGTTAAGCGGTTTCCGAAAAAGAACATAAACCGTATTGGCGCAAAGCTTTGCGCCAATACGGTTAGGCTTGGCTAAAAACAGTTTTTACTGAGCTTTAACGTTTGCTTCAAGTTGCTGAAGCACTCTTTGAATCACAGACTGAGGCACAATTGCATAATCGAGTGTAGGGTTAATCTTTTGACCATCGCTCAGCACCCACTTGATCCACTCCTTAATCGCAGGGAGCTTTTCAGCGTCATATTTTTTGTAAACCATCATCCAGGTCATGCCCACAATGGGATAGCCCGAAGCTGGATTGCCTTCAAATACTCGAAAGTTAGCAGGAAATTTAATGTTGGAGAGTGCTTCGTTGGTTGATTCAAGCGTAGGTGCTACAAATTCCCCTTTCTTGTTTTGAACCGCAGCAACGGTCATGTTGTTCTGCTTTGCATTGGCTAGCTCTACATAACCCATTGAGCCAGGGGTTTGCAGAATGGTAGCGGCAACGCCTGAATTCCCTTTACCTGTCAAAGGGTTTGCAGGCCACTTTGGTGCGCTACTGACGCCAACTTTGCCTCGGAAGAAGGGGCTAGCTGCGCTAACAGCATTGGTGAATACAAACGTTGTACCACTACCATCTGCGCGAACTACTAAGCGAATTGCCTGATTCGGTAGGTTTACGCCAGGGTTTGTTTTGGCGATTGCTGGATCATTCCACTTGGTGATTTTTCCGCCAAAGATTTCGCCTACCGCAGCCTGGGTGAGCTTTAAGCCAGTAGAAACTCCAGGCGCGTTATATGCAACGGTTACAGCGCCACCCGCTGTCGGCACTAGCAACGTTCCTCGGTTGCGGTCAACCTTATCCATTTGCTCATCGGTCATGGCAGAATCACTTCCGCCAAAGTCTACCGAACCTGCTTGAAATTGTCTTACACCACCACCACTGCCAATGCTTTGATAGTTGACGGTAATACTGGGATTTTTGCTCTTAAACTCGCGGATATAACGTTCATAGAGGGGCTGCGGAAAAGTTGCTCCAGCGCCATTGAGGGTGACGGCTTGGGCGATCGCCGCAAACAAAGGAGTAACCGAGACTGCAAGTGTTACAACAGAAGCAGTAAAAGCACGACGTGCAGTTGTGGCGTTAAGACCCATTACGTTCTCCAATCTAAAGATAGTCAAAAATGTTTGTTTGGATACCCCACAATCATTCATATAGAAAAATGGTTAACCTCAGATAAAGAGAACAATAAATTCAGTTTAAGATTAGGTTTATTTTCAGTATTTTTAACCTTTGGAATTTAGCTTAGAGATATCATCTCTCAGGATGCTATAGCAATCCTGAATGATATGAAGACAGATCATGTATAGAAAAAGCTGTTTAGACTGAAATTAACTCAACTTTCTGGTCAAAAGTGCCATACATATTTAACTTGGGGAATTCAAAAAACTGATAATGTGTTGCGAGC
>JBGSVR010000146.1:0-8236 GCA_041752855.1 Thermosynechococcaceae cyanobacterium | reverse complement strand
GTTGACCGCCATAAATTTACTGGGGTCTAGGTGTAGCCCTTCCACGGCTTTTGCTAAGGTCTTGGCACCTTCTTCGCGCTTTTCCTGCATCGTTTCGGTGGTAACTTGAGGCGGCACGACGTGCAGTACCGTGACAGTCGCGCGCTGAATGGCGGGAAGCTCCATTAGGGCGTTGAGCATTTGCTCGGTCTGCCCTGAACCAGAATCTGCAAGTAAGATTTTTTCAATCATGGTGGCTCTCTTTGTGCCGCTTGTGGAGGAGTACGGCAAAATACCTATCTCTTGATTTACCATGTTGGATCGCCCAGAATTGATAAGTTCTGCAAACTCGCACAGGGTTGAATTGCTATAAAGAATGGGGTGATCGCCCGCTTTCAAAGACAGATGCTTCATTGATGGCAGTCTTCAACGAACCTGTTACGGCAATACCTGGACGACAAAACTGATGCTAAAGTTTTATCTTCTTTAGAAGGCACAACACTACACCCTACTGATTGCTTTCTAGAATAATGCGAGTGGAGCGCAGGCTCCCAACGACGGGGTCATGCTCCCAATCGCTCAGCAGTAGCTGCTGAATTAGCTTTGCCGAGCGATCGCCCACCGGATCACCCGTCAGCCCCAGGTATACGCTGGCGCTGTGGTGAGAATCTGTACCAATAATTTGCATCAGGCTATCGGCACGGTCAACGAGGTTACGGGCTTGGTTTTGCAGGTTACTCCAAAGGTTTACGTTGCGCAGGTTGCTGAAAGATTCTGCAACGTGATCTTGACGATGCTGGATGAGGATAGTCTGCGATCGCGCGGGGGCTGGCAGATCTTCAAACATAATGGCGGGGCCATAGCCAATAATGCGCAGGGTCTGAGTCCATTTGGGGTAGTCGCCAAAAAACTGCTGCACAATGTGGAGTGCCAAAGCCGTAATAATTAGCCCTTGACTATGGGCGACCACATAAACTTCTGCCCCTGTGCGAATGGCGTTTACAATTTCGTAGGCAAGGCGCAGGGTGGGGCGTGGGGCACCCGCAGGGTAGGTGCCGTAAAGGGTTGTTTCTAGGTCGTCCCAGCTTAGGGTCTGTAGGCTGGTTAAGCGCCGCAATAAGTCCATGTCTAGGGACGGCAGCCCTTTTGTGGAAGCTTTAGTCGCTGTTAAGATATCGGCGTTGGGTGCCAGGGTTTGGTCACAGAGCGATCGCAGTACGTCTGCGTAGCTTAGGAGTCGCTTTTGACTGCTGACGGTTTTGTGCTGAGGCCAGAACCGATACAGTTCGGCTTTACCGAGAAGGCTTTCGGTGAGGTCTGCCTGGATGCCTTGGGTGCTGTTGTGAATACCGACGACGTCAAAGGGGCGCTCTAGGGTAAGCCAGACGAGTGCTTCTAGGTCACGGCGCTGTTTTTCGACATCGCTGGCGACGCCGTTGACATGGAAAATGCGCTTGCTTTTGCCCTGGGGCAGTGCGGCATCGTACAAAATTAAGTGACCGTCTTGGTCTATTTCAGAAACTGTCATTACTTAAAAATTGGGGATTGATTAAATCAGCAGCACTAAAGCCTCAGTTTAGCGAACCTAGACGGCTTACCATAGAGCATTAACAGTTCAGTCTGCCAACGCTCCATCATGATGTCTAAGCAGAATACAGGTACTACAAATCTTGTTACAATGGCCTTATGAAATTTGAGTGGGATGAGAATAAAGCTGCCAAAAACTCCTCAAAACATGGAGTTTCGTTTAATGAAGCAGAAACTGTCTTCGATGATCCGCTTTATGTTGACTTTTACGACCCAGGCCACTCAGAGAATGAAGAGCGTTATCTCATTATTGGCGAATCAATTCGAGGGCGGTTGTTAATTGTTTCGTATACAGAGAGAAGGGATGTAGTTCGCATCATCAGTTCTAGGGAAGGTACAGGAGTAGAACGTGAAACCTATGAAGAAGGCTGAATCGGATCTAGAAGATGATCTTCAATCTGAATATGACTTAAAAAGTTTGCGGGTGCGGAAGCTAGGGCCAGGTCGAAAAAGTTTTGGTGGTTCAACGGTGCAATTAGAGCCGGATGTGGCAGAGATATTTTCTAGTGCGGATGCAGTCAATGAAGCGCTAAGATTTTTGATCAAAGTAATGCAACAAAATCAGATGCCTGCGATCGCAGTGCAGCCTAATTCTACATCAAGGCAAATGAATGAAAGCTCTTAGTAGACAAATAACTCTGAATCTCTGAAGGGTTTGGCATCTTTGCTATAGCTAATCTTTTTCATATTAAGTAGATGGGCATAATTAAATCACCGATGGGGTTTGGGTTTCGACTTCGCTCAACCCGCACCAATCCGGGAATTGAGGGTTGAGCGAAGCCGAAACCCGTTTTATAGTTAATTCAGTCTGCCTACTTAAGCTGTGGCTGTTTCAAAGGAAAATCTAAGATTTGTAGCGGATGGCAGAATATAGTTCAGCTTTTCAAAGCCAATCACTTTTCCAGTGTGATCTTTCATCAAAATTACTTCATCTCCTGTTTCTTCACAGTTATACTCATTTTGAGAATCACCGAACCAAACTGTTAAAGTGTTACCAATAGGATCATAGTAAACTTTTACTTCTGCCATATCATTTCTCCTTCTTTAATTGCATCTGTAGGATAAGTGGTTACTAAAAATCCGTCGCCGTTTAATCTCCTTGCTACTGCACAAATCCATCGTTCTTTCTGTTGCAGCTTGTAGAATAAGTAAACATTTGGATCACTGCGGCTACGGCGAACTTCATCTGGCTGAGCCAGCGTATTTTGAACGTCTGTTTCTCGTCCGGTCATAACTGGATGTTTGATTTGAGTAATAACGTCCCAAAAACTAAGGGATGTACGGACGCTAAAGTTGAATGGAGTTTTTACATTAAAAAGTAGTTGATTTGATTGCTCAGAAGTCATCCATGCCTGCCCTCTACGATCGCCACTTCTTCTTCAGTTTTTCTTTGGATTGGCATTCGGGGCGGGGCAGTGCGCCACATCAGGTCAATGTCTTCGGGGGTGAGTCCATAAGCTTGATTAACGAGGTCTGAAACCTGATGCTCTAGCTTCAGAATTTTACGGTTGCGGGTCTGCATGGGTAGGGCATGGTCGCCGTAAATTTCTTTGACTTCTTTTTGTCCTGCTACGCCTAGCGGATCGCTGGTTTTACCTTTTTTAGGAATGCGTTTTCGGAGTTCTGCTAGAAATTCGGCTTCACTAAGGGTGGCAAATCGCTCTAGTTTTTGCCCTAATTTGTCGATTTCAAAGCGCGATCGCATCCAGTCTAATACGTCACGATAGGCTTGCTGGTTAGTTTGGGTGAGGTCGATGAGTTGCTGAACTTTGGGTTCGGTTTGTTCACGGATTGTGTCGGTGGGTGGGGCGATCGGAAAATCCTCAACATAAGCAATATCCATCGCAAGCGCTTCATCTTTCTTATGTGGAAGATATCTATAGCAAAAATACCAAAGCAATGGAGAATTAAGACAAGCGAGTCCCCAAGTATTAGAAGTGGGGATCATTATTGCAGCATCATTGATAAAGTTTTTGTCCCTATCCAATCCAATTCGTGAATGAAAAGCAATTCTCTGAATTACATACTTGTCTTGTTCAAAAATCTCATAATAGTCACATGCGCGTAGTTCCCACCAAAACTTGCCTTTGTCATATCTTTTCCTCAATTGAGGTTCTAATTTTTTTAAGTGCCTATAGATAGATGGATAGAGCTGTGAAAATATTACTTCTGATTTTTCTTCAGACTTATCCCATTTGTGCGACAAATCACTACTTGATTTTATGACAATAATCCATAGATTCTGCCACTCTGGAAACCATCGCTTAACATCTTGCCCCCGCAAATAAGGATAAATAATTAATTCACTTCTCGAATCTTCTTGGATTAATTTATTTTTTGTATGTTCATCTATTAAAAATGCTTCATTTAGTCCTGTTGTTATGCCTCGATAGGGCTTAACTCCAAGGTAATCTTTCAACGAAGTTCTAAGATTTTGAATCTTATCTATTAATGCCCCAACGTCTGGTCGTTCTAAACTCCAAGGAGCTTCGCTAAATCTTGACCAGGGCACATCATATCCCTCTGTTCCTACATAGCCATCTAGGTCAATTCCTGATAACGCCTCACGCGGCACGGGACATATCCGCACTGTTTGATTTATGGGCGGCAATGATTCAGAAATATCGTTCAGTTTCTCTAGTTTCTTCACCACCACAATGCATGGAAACGTATCGGCATCGGGAAAGATAGGGGCGTGACCAAAATCAACAATTTCTGTAAACTGACTATTCGCCGCAAAGAACCTTCGTAACGGTTCCCCATAGCCTGCCCGTAGCCATTTATTCGTCACAATATAAGACGACTGCCCACCCCGTTGCAGAATCTTCAACCCTTTCTCATAGAAATAGGTATATAGGTCAGCCGCACCACTGTAGCTCTCATACCAAGCTTGGAAAAAAGGCTTAAACTCGCTCAACCCTTCTTGCCGTACATAAGGTGGGTTGCCCACCACCGCATCAAAGCCTGCGTTTTTTTCCCAACTGGCGTTTTCTAGATCAATAAACACTTCTGGAAATTCTAGATCCCAATGAAAAAAGTGTTTTTGCTGTTGTAGCTGTTCCGCTTCGGCGATCAGGGCGGCATCGGCTGCATTAAGACCCTCTCCCCAAGCCCCTCTCCCAGAACGGGAGAGGGGAGCCGGACTCCCTTTTTGCGATCGCTTATTGCCTACTAAAACCCACTCCAGTTCCCCCTTCTCCCCCTGTGGGAGAAGGGGGCTAGGGGGATGAGGGGTATTTTCCACTTCGCGATCAATCGCTTGTAAAACTTGCTCAAGATTTTGTTCAATATCTGCGGTAGAAAATCGCAGAAACTTCAGCCCTAGCTGCTCCAGGAGAAATTGCCGCTCCTGATCTAGCTGTTGTTGCTCTGCATGAACAGAACCATCAACCTCAACCACCAAACAACTTTGAGTAATATAAAAATCAACAACAAAAACGCCAATCGGCTGCTGCCGCCGTACTTTATAGCCTCGCTTTTTGGCTCGAAGCTGCTGCCACAATAATTGTTCTGTCGGAGTCTGCCGTCGCCGCAACGCCTGAGCCACCTCCACCATCCGCAGCCGCAAACCCTCTGAAATCTCCCATCGCTCCAACACCTCCAACCCCCCTCTCCCGCCCTGGGAGAGGGGCTGGGGGAGAGGGTCTATATTGTTCCCACCCTTAGGCAGAGGGTCAACCTGCAAAAACCGCAAAGCCCCTGTCCCAAACACCCGCAAGAAAAACTCAGCTCGCTTTAGGCCAAAATACTTCGCCACATAAATATCGAGCAGCCGCTTATAGGGCTTTGCCGCCGCATCAAACGACCGGAACAGCGTCTCACTTTGCTCCACCTCCGCAAACGTGGCATCACTCAACACACTCACACCGCGCATAATTTCAGCCGCCCGTAGCAACCCCACAAAAGGCCCCGATAGCAAATTAAACTGCCCCGTCGATTCCTGCGACATATTGGCTTCCGCTTCCCTCGCTGTCGTGCCAATCAGCGAATTACCACAGCGTAAATGATGGTCTAAAAAACTAAGCGGTGCGCCAATCGTAAACGAATGCAGCCACAAACTCACCTTCGCCAACTCCACCGCCATCACATTTAAATCCACCCCATAAATACAGCGCTTCATCACCACCCGCTGCAAAAGTTGAGTCGGTTCTAGCCTGTCGGGGTTAATCGTAATGCCCTGCTGTTCTAAATTCTGCAAAATGCTGCTGCGCGTCTGCTCCAGCATCTCTAGCACAGGGTTATGGTCAGGGTATTGAGTCAAAATGCGGATCAGCTCATCCGTCAAATAGTCCACCGCCTCAACTAAAAAGTGACCACTCCCCATCGCTGGGTCACACACTTTAATATCTAGTAGCGTACTCTGCGCCTCTCGCTCCAAGCGCTTTAGCTCCTTGCCTAGCCCATTCCGGCTTTGGTCGCCCAGCCGCTTATCTTTAAGCTGGCTGTAGATTTGGTCAATCTGCGCCATCAGTTCACCAAACCGCGCCTGTCGCCCCGCCAAAATTGGCTTCAGCGTATGGCTAACAATGTATTTCACAATGTAGTCCGGCGTGTAGTAAGACCCTGTCGCCTTGCGCTCCCCCTTGTCATTCTCTAAATGCACCAGCCCAGCAGCAGCATCCGCAATTACCACGCGGTATTCCAGCAGCCCCTCATAAATAGAGCCGAGCTGCCGCACCCCCAAAAAGCTGTAGTCAATTGGCTGCCCTTCAAACCGTGCCAGCTTGTCCAACACCGGAGCCAAAACCGCATCCGATAGCTTAAACCGAAACAAAAAATGATTGGCGCGGTACTCCTCTTGATCGCTAGCCGCACTGAAATCAAAGTGAAACAAGCCCCCGTTGTAGCGCGGCACCCCCAACCCAACATCCCCGCGATCCACAATCTGGAACAAACTCAGCAGGCGATCGTACATCCCTGTCGAAGTCTGGCTTAAGCTTTTCTGGCGCTCAACCCCCTTTGCCACCGCCTGCGTCATCTTAATTAAGCTGTAATCTCGATAATCGCCATCAATCGGCAGCAGATTCCGCGCCTCGGCATACAGCAAAAACAGCAGCTTATAGAGAAACGACAGCGTCGCCTCATGCACCTGATCCGCCGTGACCTGTGCTTTCCTGCGCACCGCATCCGTTACAAAGCCCCCCGCCAACCCAGGAAACACCTGATCAAACACCAGCGCCTTCAGCTCACTGCCAACCCGCGTGGCATAGATGGTGCTGCCTTCGCGCACCCGCTCTAAAAAATTGCGCCCTTGAGGGTCTTTTAAAAATGCCGCTTGCCGAAAAAACAGCCAGAAATACTTAAACTGCTCCAAATCTGCCGCGTCAATTAGCGCAACCAAATCAACTTGATAAAACTCAGTCGCCGTCGAAGAAGCCTGCCGATAGTACAGCCGCCACTCGCACCCATTGGTCAAAATGCCCCAATCAACCCCAGTCCCCGTCAGATAGCTAGAAATCTGAAACGATGGGTTTGTATTTTTATAAATGTCGCGCTTGTCATTCGCCGAAACCTTACTCAGCGGACGCTTCCAGTATTTAGCCTCTGCGATCACCCTCACCCGCCCATAAAACGCAGACTCATCGTCCTGAAGCGGATAAGCCGCATCCCGATCCGTTTCACTGGTAAACAGCGCATAGTCCGGTCGTTCCGCTCTGCCCTTACCGCGTGTCGTCACCTGAGGGATATTGCTAAACCCCAAAATATCGAGCGCTGGCTTAATAAAAACGTCTTCAGTTTGCGCTTCGCTCAGCGTTGGCAGCAGAGCTTTTTTAGAAAGATAGAGCTTTTTAAGCACCTCAAACCCTTCAGCCACATCAAACTGCCATTCTGGGCACTCCTGAATTCGATGCTCTAGATAATGCTGCGAAAACAGCGGCTTGTTTGGCTTTTGTCCATCTATCATGATCTAAATTCTGCCGCAATCATCAGGATTTGCCAAACACTGCCCCTGGCGTAATCAATCGGTGATAACAATCACCAGTATGCCGTGATCGCCATCACAGCAAGCCTTTAGTGCAGTTGCCATACTACAGATGACTTAAGAAATTGAGTCATCAATGGGGAACACACAGCAGGCCGGCAGACTTGGTTAGTTTGTCGGTTTTTTTGCGATTCAACTCACCAAAGCGCCCCCCAGATATTAGCGCATTGCACCCATCGTATGTTTCCAGCACAACTCCTTGCGCAGGATCTCTAAGGCACGGCGATCGCCCCCCTCAAACAGCGGACTCACCTTTGCCAACACCTGCTCCGTCAACTGCGACGCAAACACGCCGCCACACCCTAGTAGATGAGAGTAATAGCAAAACTGGCTCTGCTGATCTTGGTTGCGATGAAACGCATGAATCTCAGTATCCGTCATGCAAAAGACAGGCGTATTAACAGGTACCACCACGGTCGGGATACCCTGACAGCCGTAGGCTAGCTCACCTTGATTTTCAAGGGTTCCAATCAAAACCGTCCACAGCAGCGTCCGCGTTTCACGGATCAGGTCTGGGGTAAAAAATGGGTCGGGTTGGCTGACAAGGCGCGGCCCTGTGTTGAGATAGGCCGGATTAAAAAGCTGAGAGTTATAAATTAAACCAATCGCCCAGTGGCGATCGTGGGTTTCAAGCTTTACAAAAGAGCCAAAGCCATATTCATCGGGCAGCGGCGGACTCGAAACCTC
>JBGSVR010000145.1:0-9021 GCA_041752855.1 Thermosynechococcaceae cyanobacterium | reverse complement strand
GGTTGCTTCAACGGAGCGATGTCCTAAAAAGTATTTTCCGTCAGGATGAGGACAGAAAACGACCGGATCGCAATACAGATACTTCAACCCGTACTTTTCGAGTTCTAATTCTTCAACAACAGGCCCTAGATGAATAAATTCGTGATCGATTGCGCAAAGATTAAACTTAAATCCTGGAGCTTCTTCTGGCATGGATTCTTCAGTTGTGGCTCCACCGCCTGGAACTGAACGCCTTTCCAGCAGTAAGACGCTATAGCCTGCTTTAAGTAGATATGAAGCACACACGAGTCCGTTATGACCTGCTCCAATGATTACAATGTCGTATTCTTGCATTGGTTTAATTGCTTAGCAATTTGAAGGTTTACGAGGTAAATATCTTTGGCAGCAGTCCTAAATGGAAAAAACCACGAGCAACTGAACGCTGAGTTATGGCTCATGGCGATCGCCCTCACCAATGACTGCAACTTTGTGTCGATAGACCAGTTCAGCGCCATACCAGCCTGTGATTGCTAACAGAGAAGCTACGATTGCCGAAAGAATTAACCCCGTGGGCAAAACAGCACTTTCTACATTGTTCCAACGCAGTACCCAGTTCACTAACGTCAGAACCATCGCGGTAACGTTACCAACCATATGAATCCAGCCTGCGCGGTGCTTTTTGACGCGATCAATTTTAAGAAAATCCAGCATTCCGGTAAGCGCTGCCAAAAGACCTGCAATAAACCCTGCACCAATTAGCCATAGAGCGGCTCGTGCCCAAAAAGGGTCTTGAGTAAGCCAATACCCCAAATCCGCTCCAAAAGCACCAGACAAAAATGCAATAGGAAACGTAACCATTAAGGGATGCAGCGGATGACCTGCGATCGCAACCGTGCTAGGAACACCGCTATCACGATACTCCTGTTCACTACCTTCAATAAAAGGGGGAATATTGGGAAGCTGTGTCATGATTTTCTCCTGATAATTTAGCGTAAATTCTAAATTGTTATAGGACTAAATCGAGTATCTTAAACTCAATTTAATCGACAATAATCTTGAATTTTTATGTTCGTAAATCTCGTTTAATTATTGATCTATTGCTAGAAATAGCAGCAAAAATTTTTGAATAATGCTTTCAGCATTCGTAATGCCGCAATTGGAAAGTACTTCAATTCGTACTCTTAATATGAGCATAGATAAAATTAGATTTAATCTGTCTGAAGAGATACAAATAATAAATACGCTAATTATTAAAGCAATCTCTTTCTTTTGAGAGAGAAGGTAGCAAGTATTCAAATTGTTACTATGGCAAGGTGTCTTAAGCTGTAGCCAAAATAAAACACCAATCGATCAATCCATATTGCGCCGTTAGAGCAAGCAATTTAAGCGGCAACAGTGGGCTTCTTGATGTAGGAGTCCTAGTGCAGTGATACCTCTCCAGTAAAATGTTAAGGAACACCATGAGCGAACAACATCCAGTTAACGAACAAAGTAAAGATCAAAGCCTAAATGACTATCGCAAAGGCTCAGGCGAAAACTTGACCACGGATGATGGGCATCGTGTTAACAGTACAGATGATTCGCTTAAAGCTGGCTCACGTGGGCCTACACTGCTTGAAGATTTCCATTTTCAAGAAAAGCTGGCTAGCTTAGATCGAGAGCGAATTCCAGAGCGCGTTGTTCATGCGCGAGGCTCTGGCGCTCACGGATATTTTCAGCCCTACGAGTCGATGGCAGAGTTTACCAAAGCCAAATTTCTGCAAGATTCTTCCGTAAAGACACCCGTTTTTGTTCGGTTTTCGACAGTGGGCGGTTCGCGTGGCTCCGCCGATGCGGTTAGAGATGTGCGCGGTTTTTCAGTTAAGTTCTACACCGAAGACGGCAACTACGATATTGTCGGCAACAATATTCCTGTTTTCTTTATTCAGGATGCGATTAAGTTTCCCGATATTGTTCATGCAATCAAGCCTGAGCCAGACCATGAGATGCCCCAAGCTTCAACTGCGCATCCAAGCTTTTGGGACTTTATTTCGCTAGTCCCTGAATCAATGCACATGGTAATGTGGCTGCTGTCGGATCGCACACTTCCCAGAAATTTTCGTACAATGCAGGGCTTTGGGATTCACACTTTTCGTTGGGTGAATGCAGATGGTAAGTCTCGCTTTATCAAGTATCATTGGAAGCCAATCGCTGGAGTTCACTCTAACGTGTTTGACGAAGCTCAAAAGATTGCAGGCAAAGACCCCGACTTTCATCGTCGCGACCTATGGAACTCGATTGAGAAAGGCAACTACCCAGAGTATGAACTTGGCGTACAAATTATTGAAGAAGAGGATGAACTTAGCTTTGACTTTGATATTTTGGACTCCACTAAGCTGATTCCAGAAGAGCTAGTTCCAGTGCAGCCCGTGGGCAAAATGGTGCTTAATCGAAACCCTGACAACTTTTTTGCTGAAACAGAGCAGGTTGCTTTTAGACCTTCAAACGTTGTATCAGGGGTTGATTTCAGCGACGATCCGCTGTTGCAGGGTCGTTTGGTGTCTTACCACGATACCCAACTCCATCGGCTGGGCAGCCCAAACTTTGTCCATTTGCCCATTAACCGTCCAGTCTGTCCGTTTAGTAATAACAATCAAGACGGGCGAATGCAGATGGAAATAAAGACGAGTCGTGTGAACTACTCGCCTAATTCCCTTGGCGATAATCTGCCTGCTCCCGTTTCTGAAGAAGAAGGAGGGTTTGTCCATGTTCCAGCGCGAGTAGAAGGGCACAAAGTTCGGGAGCGCAGCCCTAGCTTTGCAGACCACTTCAGTCAAGCCACCCTCTTCTGGAATAGCCTTTCGACGGGCGAACAAGATCGTGTGGTTGAAGCCTCCCATTTTGAACTGGGTAAGGTGAAGGATAAAAGCGTGAAGCAGCGCATGTTAGAGCGCTTTAATCAGGTTGATGGTGAGCTAGCAAAACGAGTGGCTCAAGGTCTGGGAATGCCTGCCCCAACTGAACCTGCAACGCCAAATCACGGTAAGCATTCAGCAGCACTTAGCCAAGAGAACACGACAAAGACTGCAAAAGGTCGCAAGGTCGCAATCTTGGCCGCAGATGGGGTAGACGATGCTCAGTTTACTGGACTTATGCAAGCGTTAAGCGCCATGAACGTAGAAGCCGAGGTTGTGTCAAAATCTGGCGGCACGATTAAAAGTGCGAACGGTCAAGATATTGAGGTGCATCAGACCTTCTTGACCACTGCGTCGGTACTCTTCGACGCTGTTTATGTGCCGGGCGGTACTAAAAGTATTGAGGCACTCAAAGTGCATGGCGAAGCGCTGAATTTTATTAATGAAGCCTACCGACACTTTAAGCCCATTGCTGCCTCGGGAGAGGGTGTCGATCTGCTAATGCACTCAGACCTAAAAGGCATTGACTTAAGTCAGACCAATGGCAAAATGAGTACGCAATTGGGCGTTGTTGCGAGTCGAGAGGTAGCCAAAATAGAGGCATTTGCTAAAACCTTTATTAAGGCTATTGAAGAACACCGTCACTGGAAGCGACCTATTCCAGGCACTGCTTCGGTAGAAGCAGATGCTGCGGGAATGCGATCGCAAAAAGAGCAGTTAACTGCCTAAAAATTCGGTATTTAGACAAAGGGAGTGTAGAAATTTTCTACACTCCCTTCTTTTGAGATTTGCCTTGATTTTTAGCTTTGATAGAAGCCTTGTAACGTGAATCGTATGGCCTATATTTTTAAAAAAAAGTCTGCTTTTAGATAGAAGTTTTCTCTAACATATTTCTTCACACTGTAAGTCTGTTAACCCTTAGGTAAATTAACCGCCATGACAAACCTACAAGATTCTATTAAAAAAGCAAAGGATGCCTTACCCAACCTAACCCCTACGCCTCCAGGGTTTAAGGCTAAATCTTCTGCCTATGACTTAAAAGCGCGTCTAGAGTGGGGAGAACCTGCTTTAACCATTGTGGATGTTCGAGATCGAGAAGCTTTCAATACGGGGCGGATCACAGGTGCTATTACGATGCCAATTGACGGCCTTTTAGAGACTGCTCAATCCGCTCTTGCGTTTGAGCGCGACATCTACATTTATGGTGAGTCTGATGAACAGTCAATGCAGGCCGCTGATGTTCTCAAAGGCGTAGGTTTTATGAACGTAGCGCAAATTGTCGGCAACCTACCCGCATGGCGAGAGGTGGCAGGGCCAACTGAGGGAGTTCAGGAAGACTCGCCGCTTGAGGCTAGCGCATTTAACGTCGTTTCTCGTCTCAAGAGTCATAAAGAGGCACAGGAAGCAGGCGAAGCGCAGCAGTCGAGCTAAGAAAGCCTTTTTAGGCAGACTGTTACTCCCCTCTCCCAGAACGGGAGAGGGGCTGGGGGCTTCGACGTGAGCGCTCAGCCGAACGGTGAGGGTCAAAGTTGAGGTTTATTAAATCTATGATCCTTAGAACTTTTCAGACATCCTTCCAAAGAGATCAAGACGATATTTTGGATTTTGTTGAGCTTGCAGATGTCTAAGTTGGTTGGGCACAAATTCTAAAAATGAATCATGAACTTCATGCCCAGTTAGAGGATAACCAGGTGATCGCGGTAGCCAATGGACTAAAAGTAGGTGCCCCCCTGGTTCTAGCAGCTCAAACATTCGCTGCTGGGCAATGCGCAAATCTTCATAGCACCAGTAGTACCCCACTTCAGAAACCAAGATAAGGTCAAAGGTTTCGTGGGGATACTCATGGGGAAAATTCATCAGCGCAAAGCGAACGTGTGATAACTGCTGACATCGTTGAATAGCCTGCGCTTGGGCGGCTTCAGAAACATCAATGGACAACACTGAATCGCAAGCGGTGGCTACCTTTTGAGTTAGAACGCCAATGGAGCCGCCAATTTCTAAAGCAGAACGATAGTTAGATTTTGGTAAGGCTGCAATTGTTGCCGCATACTTTTCGGCTTCATAGTCGCTTGTTGCAAACTTCCACGGATCTGGGTCATTTTGATAAAGCGCGTCAAAGTAGCTGGGCGGTAAAGATTGAGAGGGATTCATAGCTTAAAGATTCTCTTCTAGATAAATTTCCCAAGGGTGAGCAAAGTTGCTCAGCATTTGCGGCGTGAGTCGAAAGCCCGTTGGATCGTCATCAATGAGATTGGTCGTTTGAGAACGATAGGCGGCGATCGCCTGCTGTTTGAGCGCCACGACTTTAGAAATGTCCAGCCGCCATGCCTGCTGCAATGACTGCGTGTAGGGCTGTCGCTGCTTTAGATCCCAATCCCAAATAGGGTATTCAATCACTCTGGGGCAACGTTGGGTTTGCGCTAGTGCAGCCTGAAGAATTTGATAAACTGCACGGTGATCTGGATGGGGGTCAGCGCGATACGGCGCAAAAATGACGTTTGGATTAACGTCTGTAAGATAGCGACAGCAATGATTGACGGTAGTCTTAAAGTCTGCGGCTCCAAATTCAGGAACTGCGCCATCAGGTAATTCTAAAAACGTGATATGAGTTGGCTCAACGCCTAGAGTTTTCATTGCACAGCGAGTTTCTGATTCACGAAGATCTTTAAGGGCAGATGCAGGATATTGGCGTGAGTTTGGGTGAGACTGTGTACCGTCACTCATGACCAGAATTTTGACGGCATAACCCTGCTGTTTGAGCAGTGCGATCGCCCCACCACAGCCCAATGTCTCATCGTCAGGATGCGGTGCAATAACTAGAATCGGCTCAGCAGCAATGTCTGCAATAGAGCGCAGGGGTAGAAACTGTGGATTTGAAAGGGGGCTGAGAGGTGAACCGTCAGTGACAGTAAGATTCATGCCAAGTTATAGAACGCTGCTGAGGCTGAGAAAATGCGTACTTTCCGACGGACTGAAGCGATGCATCAAAACCAGGTTGACGCAGGTAAAGGCTGAGATCTCGAATAATGCGCTCCATTGGGTAGGGCGGTAGTAAGCCACGTGTGCCCACAGAGCGTTCACAAAGCTGAATCACGTCCATGCAAATTTGCTCAATGGCTGTGCGCGCCATGTTGATGTAAGAGACAAGGCGATCGCAGTTTGGATGCTCCTGCTGAGCGTCGCCACAAAAGGTGGGGGCATAGTCTGCAATAAGTTCTGCTGCACCCTTGAGCCAGAGATTTCCGGTTTCAATGGCGATCGCCATTTGCCCCATCCGTGCTTCTTGGTAAGGGTCATCGGTACGGTTTAGGCTATGAAGATATTGACGGGTAGCATCAAATAAAGCTTCTGCACCGCCCAACTGCACCGCCGCAAAGCGAATGGAGCCTACCGTTAGCCAAGGCTGTCGATTATAGTCCTCTGGTTTTGCAATCACGCATTCAGCATCTAGTTCAACGTTGCTAAAATCTACCTTGTGGCTTGCGGTTGCCCTCATTCCAGAAGGCTGCCACCAGTCTGAATGACTTACGGTTTCGACCTGATCCATCGGCACGATACACATTTGCCAGCCGCCATTCTGCAAAACACCATTTACAAACGGACGCTCTACATAGCCTGATCCAGAACAAAATGTCTTGCTCCCCTGAAGCTGATATGTGCCCTTATTTAAGGGAATTACTTTTACGCCATCATTGGCCTCTGCATTCCAAACGCCAAAGATTTTGTGATGCTCACGGGCATCCTGGGCGTAGCGCTCAATCTGCTCTGGCGTGGCAAAGGTTTGAATAAGCTGTAGTGCATTGAGGTGCCCTTCATAAATGCGTCCCACGGCTAAGTTGCCCCACCCCATCTTTTTGAGCAGCAGCAGCATTTCATGAGTAACACTTGCGTCAATCCCTAAGCCAAGACCGCCAAATGTTGGCATTAAGGGCGCTGACAGCAAACCTGCTTGCGCTATTCGTTTAAACTCCTCCACTGGAAATGCGCCATTGTGGTCAATGGCGGCAGCATTCTCCGCGCAATAGTCTGCAATCTTAGCGGCAGATGCAAAACAGGCTTCTAGAGAAGATTGAGTTGAACAACTGATAGACATCTTGGGCGAGAAAGGGGTGGCGCTCAGACAAAGCAAGCTGTCAATACTTTTGGTCACGGTCATCGCGAGAAGTCTCCATATTCGGCATGGTTTTGTGAAGGTTGGCGCAGAACGTCAGAGCGACCGATCTGCTGCCGCTGTTCACGAAATGTTTGTAAACGAGTGTTGAGGTCTGTGATCGCCTGCTCCAGATGGACCAAAGGCCATCGCTTCTGCCAGATGCCGTCCTGCTGTTGACGAGTTTCAATCCGCTCAAACATCAGCTCAAAAGGCTGGGGCTGAGCCAATTCCGCCCATAGCCACTGTGCGCCAATGCCTAAGATGTTTGCGTAGTTACCAATATCTTTTACGCTGTGTTGGTAGCCACTCAAAATACGTCGCCACAGGTCACGCAGATGCTGCCGCGTCGTAAACCGTGTTTCAATGGCGTGAGCTGACTCTACTAGAAATGCCTGCTGCTGTTGCCCCATAGTTTCCCATGCGTTGAGCTGAGCCGCAAACCCGCCTTCGACTCTCACGGTTTGGCGAGCTGAGGTGATGACCTCCACCAGTGGACTATGGCGAAACCGAGCGCCAACGCTGAGCAATGCTTGATAAAATGCAACATCTTCCGGTGTTCTGACAGCGGGCATTCCCCCCGCCTTTTGGTACATTTGTGCCGTCACTGCCAAGCTTGCGCCATAGTGTTGAGCATGACGAGGCCAAGCATCGTGAGGAGTGGCGTCTAAATAGGCTTCTAGCTCAACCATGAGCTGGTGATAGTAATCGCCCCGCAGGTAGCGCATCTTAACCTGAGGGTCTAAGGCTTCACAGCTCGCACTATCGGCAATAATTCTGCCCCCGACTGCATCTACGCCCCGCGATATTTCTAATTGCGTGGCGGCAATCCAAGTGGGTGATACTTGTGTGTCTCCATCGGTGGATGCAATAACGCCATGT
This sequence comes from Thermosynechococcaceae cyanobacterium, assembly GCA_041752855.1. Taxonomy (GTDB): domain Bacteria; phylum Cyanobacteriota; class Cyanobacteriia; order Thermosynechococcales; family Thermosynechococcaceae; genus JAAURS01. Next base: position 1,116 of record JBGSVR010000145.1, on the reverse strand, counting down.
TTTTGCCCTAGCCCCGCTAACCCCAGCCCCGCTAAACGCTGGTAGGCTTCATCCATTAACATTTGTCGCACTCGACCAATGTAGGCTTCGGATGGCGGAAGCGTTCGCTCAATGATGTGCAGCCTAAAGTCTGGATGCTGACGGGCAAAACGATGGGCGATCGCAGCCGAGTCATCAGTACAGTTATTGACAAGCAAGATGACTTCGTACCGCCTGTAGTCCAGAAGCCGATCTCGAAAATCAACTTGATAAGCTAAAGCTTTTAAAGAGTTTTTTAGTAATTCGGCTTCGTTTCTCACAGGAACGATAATACACATCTCACACTGCTTTAACGGATCAGCGTGAACTAAATGTCGTTCATCCCTTTGTTTTGAAACGTAAGAACTAGCCTCAGCATTCTGTAGGCAGCTATTATTCATAGCGATTGTTAACTTAGAATTCTTTTGTGTGTTTTAGTCTAATCAAAGCTATCAATTCATCAAGACAAATACATCTACCTTCTGGATTGGTGGCTGGCTTATAAAAATACTGTTTTTCTGCAAATTTAAATATCAAAGAATGATTTTGCTCTATAAATATGACTATTCCCAATGGACTACTTAACTCTGTCGCCTAAATCAAAATTAGGCTCGTCAATACAGAGAATCCTCATTGCCATAAGCTAATCCATACATAAAATTTGGCAGCAGTATGGCAGATTAAACTATTGAGATACTTCTAGAAATTTAGATCCAAAGAGATAGATGCAACTACATCATTCAGCCTATGATAATAGCGCCAGCAAAAGCTTTAAGATTGATCATTACATGTGAACTAAAAGCTTATAGAAGACTGTCACTTAAGAATAAAGGGAGATTTTAAAGATGCTTTTAGGAACGCCTAAATATGGGATTGGTAGCTTCTCGAATCGTGAAGAAGTAGAGTCCGCAATTAAAGCACTCGAAAATTCTGAGTTTTCAATGAAACAGATTACGGTTATATAGCAATCCTGAATGATATGAAGACAGATCATGTATAGAAAAAGCTGTTTAGACTGAAATTAACTCAACTTTCTGGTCAAAAGTGCCATACATATTTAACTTGGGGAATTCAAAAAACTGATAATGTGTTGCGAGC
>JBGSVR010000144.1:0-6285 GCA_041752855.1 Thermosynechococcaceae cyanobacterium | reverse complement strand
GCTCGCAACACATTATCAGTTTTTTGAATTCCCCAAGTTAAATATGTATGGCACTTTTGACCAGAAAGTTGAGTTAATTTCAGTCTAAACAGCTTTTTCTATACATGATCTGTCTTCATATCATTCAGGATTGCTATATAGACCCCACAATAAAGACAGAAGGTATGTAATTAACTACTTTTTCTAATCTAGGTTGTAGAATTCCACGCCAACCTAATTCCTCTAATCCACCTAAAAGGATAAGTAGTGGCAAATTAATAATGATGGATAGAATTGATATGGGTCTACTGATTCCAAACGCAATCCAAATCATAAATAAACGCCAAAGTGAAAATAGTCCAAATATCAGCCATACTCTTCTATCTATTTTCTCACTAAAAATAAACCTAATAAATGATTTTTCGCCTAAATTTTCATTAAACTGTCGATAAATAATACCAGAACTAATAGCTGGCCCTAACACACCAATAACATACGGAATCCAAAATAAAGGCTCGCCATACCAAAGAGTATTAAAATATTTGTTCCCAATGATAATAGTTAGCCAGCATATCCATGTAATAGAAAACGTATAAAGTAGAAAAAACCATATTTGATTTAGAGATCCCCTCTTGTATTCCATTTTTATTAAGCATCTTTCAGTAAGAGAAACCTATTTTTACGCAGTTTTTATGAACGTATAAACCAATCAATGGGACGGCGTAGTGAAACTGGCTGTGGATAATTCTTCAAATAACCTATGCGCAAGATAAATTGAATATTTTTATGGATTACGATGGATTGATTTAACGTTTGTTGTGTTGATACTTCTTCCAATATTTGAGTCATCGGATGCATTGCAATATTCTTTTCTCGCACTTTCAGAAAAAATCTTTGCATTCGTCTACCTGTTTCGAGCAGCGTCGCTACCGAACTATCCTTGCTGGTAATGAGAATCCAACCTGCTGATGCCGATACTTCCTTTTTAATTTGATCAATGCCTTGCTCTCTAAAATTATTTTTCATCACATTATCTTTGTCGTAAAAATTTCGTAGCACCCATCCAGGAAATCCTTCAATTTCCATGCCAGCCGTTGTCAGCCCATCACGATGTCTATTAGCATCTTTAGTGGAGAATCTGATCCAATCGGCTAACTCTTGCTGTGCCGGATTGCGATAAGCTTGAAGGCGGTTGGCTTCGATGGTTTGTTCGTTGATGAATTGACTTTCTTTACTGGTGGCAGGTAGATAATGGATAAACTCTGCTTCTGTCTCAACAAGATATTTGAGGTATTCTTTTTTCAGTACATCGCTTAAAAAATTGGAGCGAACCGTTCGACGGTTTTTAATTCTCTCGATGCCAAAATCATTTTTTAACTTTTCTCTGGTAAGTTTCACTTCTATTACTCGTTCATCCTGGTTGGTTTTAGCGAGCAAATTCCAATCGCAGGCATAGCCAAAAGAATCAGCGGCATATTCCAGATTTTGAATGAAAGCGCCAATTGATAAGATTGTTTCCCTCTGCGTTGGGTAAATGGCTACCTGCCATTTACTTTTATCGTTGCCAATAATCCAGTGATAAGGTTCAATGTATTGGACAAACCACGGCTGCGTATTGTGACCGCTTGGCGCAAGCGATGCGAGGAACAAAATCTCTTTTTCGTCCGGCTTTAGGGGTTGCTTGTGATCGCGTAGCGTCGGCTTTGTTGAATCGTCTGCTGGTTTTATATCTGCCCTGACAAGATTACTTTTGTCGCTCAATAAATAAGATGTTGTAACGACTGTAATTGCTGCCCTACAACCAATACCAATGAAGTTCTTTCTATTCATAATGATTGCCCTTTAATCTCAAGATTCGGCTTGATTTTGAGGTTAATTAACGAGCAGAAATTGTTTGCCACTCTTGGATCGCTGTAGATGGAATTTCTAGCTCAACTGCTGAACCACTGACCACGGGTAAAGTCAGGTGAAGGGGAATTTCAGACTGCAATTCTGGTAAGACAGACTTAATGTCATATTCGGCGACATTTGCCGGAGAGAGTGTGTCCTGAGAAATTTCACTAGAAATATCCTTAGCGGTTAGCGTTTTCCCCATAGATGTAATCAGGATTAGCGGTTGAGTGTGGTCTAATTCCACTGCACCAGGAAAACCCACTAGTCGCAGAGAGAGACTAGCACTACCTTCAGGATGGATGCGCTTAAAGGCGATCGCCTGCCAGGATTTTCCGGTCTGATCTCGCAGATTTTGCCTGGATTGATAGAGCATTTGCCCTGGATACTCTTCGATTTGTGTCACAGTAGCAAAAGCAGGGAAGGGACTACAGATGATCAGTAAAATACAGATCAATGAAGCCAGCAACCATCGCATCAGGCAAATTTTAGATTCGTTAAAGCTAGAGTTCATTGCAAAAGTCCTTATAAAGTGAAAACATCTGGTAATTCCAAAATGAAAATTTTGAATTTTGAAAGAATTTTTGTGAGCTAAATGGAATTTCTTAGCTATTCAAGATAGGCTGAGAACAGCATTGACAAATAAAAGCAGCCAGTAATAAAAGTCGCCCTGTGCGAGGCATTTTCTGACTTTTAAATGCCGCATTGGTTACAAATTCTTTAGGAATATGAGCCACAACTCTTGCTGATGCCAGCACTACTCCTAGATGAGGCGAGATTGTTAGGCTGGTGCCAATCATTAAGCCATCGCCAAATAAGTTGATTGCAATACTCAGAAAAATTGCCAAACTCACGGTATTAAGATCGATGCCGCGCAGTCGATTCTCGCTTAACTTGAGCAGGTGCGCGGACTTATCATACTGAGCGCGGTGGCTCTAAATCGTGTAAAGCGTGTCGCTGTCCTGCATGGAGAGTGAGCATCCACATTCCGTCGAATAAGAGATTGGTTCCAATCAAAATGCCAATCAGCCAAGCTGCACTCAATGGGGATGTAGACCAAACGAAAACACCGAAAATAATGCCGATGATTCCGCTTGCAAGCATCCATCCCCAGTTCGGTGAAATTCGGCGCATTTGAAACGCAAGCGATACTTGAATAACGCCCTGCACAGAAATGGTGATGCCCAGCACTAATGTGAAGGCAAAGGCCCCTTCCAGCGGATTTATCATCACAAAAATTCCGGAGAGGAAATATAAGAAACCTAGAATCAGTTTCCAGACGATTTGACCTGCGCCCCTCGATCGAAAGGCATAAACGATTTGGGCAACTCCGGCGAAAATGAATATCCAGCCGAACGTTAGGGTTGTCGCAATCGTGGCAAAGAAAGGAAATATGATCGCAATAAAGCCCAACACAATCATTAGAACGGCGATCGCATTTGTCCATCCAGAGCTAGAAATTTGCTCATCCGTTTTAGACTCAATAACTCTCATCGTGATTTCCTTTTGAATGGGTATTTGTAAGATTTTAGGCATAGCTTCCCGTTGCCACCTATTCCAACTTCACCACCATCTTTCCAATATTTTTTCCTTCAAATAGACCGATAAATGCGCTTACCGCATGTTCAAGTCCTGTTACCACTGTTTCTTTGTTCTTCAGCTTGCCAGCCCGAAAATAGCCACCCACTTCTCGTTCAAATTCGTCCTGCTGCTCTAGCCAATCGCCAACGATCAGCCCTTTCATCGTCAGGCGTTTGGTCGTCATGTTGAATAGATTGGTAGGGCCAGGTTGCGGCATCTCCGCGTTGTAGCTAGAAATGCCGCCACAGGCGATAATGCGCCCATGTACGCGCAACGCTGAGAGGCCGGCTTCGAGCATTTCACCGCCGACATTATCGAAATAAACATCAATTCCGTTGAGTGCTGCCAGATTCAGTTGTTCAATGACAGGAATAACCGGACTGGTTTTGTAATCGAAGGCAATATCAAATCCACATTCTTCTTGCAGAAATTTAACCTTTTCTAGTGAACCTGCTGAGCCAATAACCTCGCACCCACGCAATTTTGCCAGTTGCCCAGCCATACTGCCTACTGCGCCAGCGGCTCCCGAAATAAAAATAATGTCGCCAGCTTTGACATCGACCAAATTCAATCCAGCCCAAGCCGTCATACCTGTCATACCGAGGGCACCGAGATAGACTGAGAGCGGTTGAAGGTCGCGGCTGACTGGGTGTAATTCCTTCGGCATAGCGATGAAGTATTCTCGCCAGCCATAGCTCGAGGTGACAGCATCTCCTGGCTTGAACTGATGGGCACGAGATTCAACTACCTCGCCAACTGCGCCGCCGCTCATCGGTTTATCTAATTCGAACGGTGGAACGTAGGACTTGCCGCCGTTCATGCGACCGCGCATGTAGGGATCGACTGACATGTAGAGGTTGCGAACGAGTACCTGTCCATCTTGCAGCGATGCTAGTTCGGTCTGTGCGGGGGAGAAGTTAGCGGAGGTTGGCATCCCTGTGGGGCGAGAAATTAGCCGAATCTCACGGCTAGTTATATTTTTCATGGTGTTCTCCTTACTATTTAACTCAATCAGTTGAGCGACTCGAAAGGCAGAAGTGATGGCTCCGCCATGCAGTCCGTCTTCGAGATAGGCTCCCGCCGCTCAATCGGTTTGACGGGCGGAGCAAGTATTTTTAAGCCTGCACCCGTTTTTTCCACTTCATTGACGAATTGATGGATGCGATCGCCATACTCAGGAAACAGCGCAGACAATCGCTGAATTAATTCTTTTGGCTCAGAGGGAATATCCAGCGAATGTTCCGGCATTCGCATGTGGTCAAAGCCGTTTGGGTCATACCGCTCAAAAGTTACTTCTCGATCTAATCCCAGTTTTTTGAGAACCTGATTGACGGTTTGTCCTTCACCATAGTCCCAGACGTAGTGAAATTGAGCATTAAAGGTGTACTGCTTAGCCATCGTAAAGGTGTGACCAAAGCCCCCAGAATGCTCATGGGCTTCAAGAACTTACACGGCCTTGCCAGAGTTTGCCATCAAAGCACCAAAGACCAATGCTGATAACCCACTACCGACAATCAGATAATCTGGTTTCATGAAAAGATCCTCAAAAAATAAGAGGAAGATTTAACTGAGCGGATCGCTAAATATCTCGTTTTACAAATCCTGTTTTAATGAAGCCATGTCAATCACAAAGCGATATTTTACGTCACTTTTCAGTAGACGATCATAAGCTTCATTGATGTTCTGAATCGGGATGAGTTCAATATCTGAAGTGATATTGTGTTTGCCACAGAAATCAAGCATTTCTTGAGTTTCTTTGATGCCACCAATCAGGGAGCCACTGAGACTGCGCCGACCAAAAATTAGGCTACCCACCTGAAGGGGAAGCGGTTCGGCAGGGACACCCACTTGCGTGAGATTACCATCGCGTTTCAACAGTAAAAGGTAAGCATTGATGTCATGCTGTGCGGAGACAGTATCAAGAATGAAATGAAAGCTATTGAGGTGTTTTTTCATTTCGTCCGCGTTCTTAGAGTTGACCACTTCATCGGCTCCGAGTCGCAGGGCATCTTCAACTTTATTGGATGAGGTTGTGAACACCACAACGTGTGCGCCAAGAGCCTTGGCTAATTTCACCCCCATGTGCCCCAGTCCACCCAGGCCTACAACGCCAACCTTCTGACCTTTGCTTACGTTGTTATGACGTAATGGTGAGTAAGTGGTAATTCCAGCGCAAAGCAGTGGAGCGGTGGCAGCGAGATCCAAATTTTGGGGGATGTGCAGCACAAATGCTTCGTCTACAACAATGCTCTCAGAATATCCGCCGAAGGTTGTCCCGCCGGTCTGTTTCTCAGGAGAGTTGTAAGTAAAGATTGTGCCCTTCTCGCAAAACTGTTCTAGGTCTTCTTTGCAGTTTGCACAGGTGCGACAAGAATCGACCATGCAGCCAACTCCTGCGGTGTCCCCTTCCTTAAACTTTTCAACATGCGCTCCAACTTTAACGACCCGTCCAACAATTTCGTGACCGGGTACGCAAGGGTAGGTAGTGCCACCCCATTCGCTGCGGACGGTATGCAAGTCTGAGTGACATACGCCGCAATATAAAATTTCAATCTGCACATCATGCTGACCGACATCACGGCGTTGAAAGCTAAAAGGGGCGAGTGGTGTCGTGGCATCTTGGGCGGCGTAGGCATTCGTTTTCATAGATTGTCTCCTGATTATTGATTTAGATAAAACTTATTTGAATGCTTTGACCAGATAGATCAGGAAATGGTGTCTCATATACAGCAAAGGTTTGGCGCGTTATTCTAGGATCCAATCGACGATGGATTTGCCTGGTTTTCTTATAAGTCCCAAAATGAGTTCGTTTTGGCTACTCCTTCGAGGTGCCTC
>JBGSVR010000143.1:0-25922 GCA_041752855.1 Thermosynechococcaceae cyanobacterium | reverse complement strand
CACCAGCAGGTCTTAACAATATTGTCTTAGCTAACATGCAGACCGATGACAGCTCTATCCATAAAACTGCGGTAGATTTGTCAATCCTGCCATGCGGTCTGTCCGGCGTACTATAATAAGTGAAGAAACACATGGGGCTGTCCCGGCTTCGACGTTTTAGTGAACGTAGCCTCGTGATTCAGGCCGAGAGTGAGTTACCTCTCGTAAATCAATGACTCAAACAAAACGTAAATGCGAACAACATCGTTCCTTTCGCTCGTAAGACAGTACTAGCTACTGCCTAAAAACCTTTCCGGTTTTTGAGCATCTTTAATTTGACTCCGTTAAAAATTAAAGATTTAACCCCCAACGGATTGCTCTAACGATTTATCTCTACTTAGATCGTTAGCTAAGACAATACTAGAGAATCCTATCGTCTGGGATAATTGACGATCCTTGCTCTTAGGGTTTAAGAGCTAAGCCTGTGAACGAATGGGGAGCTAATAACTAGGGCGGACACGGGTTCGACTCCCGTCAGCTCCACTATTAGACAACCTAAAGACATTTGAATGATGTCCACCTAACCCGCTCTAGCAGCGGGTTTTTTATTATTGTTTTATTCGATATCGTCCAAGCTAATCCATATGTCCTTTGCAACTCAGGCGATCGCCTTTTCTGCCCCGCCAAAGAAGAACCCGATAGGATTATCCATCGTTGATAGTCTCTTAACTTTTTTAGATTAATTTATTATAAGAGCCTGTCAAAGATTTATCCTGATCAACCATATTCACAACTAAACCTAAAACAGGAACATTAGATACTTCTAGCATTCTCAAGGATCTTTGTAATATTTCACGATTAATTTTGCCAAGTCTGGTTACCATTAGCAATCCATCTGTCTGTGGAATCAATAGCAAGGAGTCAGCAAAAATTAGTGGGACAGAGTCATAAATTATAAGATCAAAATTAAGCTGGCATTCCATCATAACGTCTGCCATTCTTTTGGAACTTAAAAGACTACTAGGATCAGATGCAATAGAACCTTTAGGAAGAATATATAAATTTTCATTTCCAACAACCGCTTGAACTGTATCTAGTAGTTGGGCACTGCCCACAATAACATTTGCAAGACCGTTACTACAACTCTGTCCATCTTGATGGCTCACCAAATCTTGTAAACTGGGTTTTCTGAAATCAACATCAACATACAAGACTTTTTGACCCATGACAGAAGCAGCCTGAGCCAAATGAATCGCAATTGTCGATTTGCCTTCAGCAGGCAAAGATGAACTAACCACCAATGATCGAATCGGTAAATCTGGCCTGAGAAGACGGATTTGTGAATTAAGTGCACGAAACGCTTCTAAAAATGGAGAGAATTGATAATATGATTTTTGAACAAGATTACTCCCCACCTGTGGCGAAAGATTTATTTCATCATCATTAGCTGATACTTTAGTTTTAAGTATAGGGTCTTTATTATCTTCATTCTTTGGAATCATACCTAAAATCGGGATCTTAATTTCATCACGCAAGTCACCAAGAGAATGTATGACGTTATTCATTCTCTCGAGAAGTAATGCAACCCCAGATCCTAAAATTAATCCTAAAATTAATCCTAAAGATAAGTTTTGAATTAAGCTAGAGGATGGAATCTCTTTTACTGTAGGTGCTGCAATGAGTTCCCACGGAACTTCCTGACGCGCAGCGCTAATCATTAGGTCTTCTCTTTTTTGCAAAAACTTACTCAATTGTTCGGTTGAGACTTTTAACTGTCTTTGTAGATTTTCATATTGACGAGATATAATAGGAAATTGTTCAGATTGGCGTGCTAAGACTTGGCGTGCAGAAGCTAGTCCCCTTAACTTAGCCTCTAATGCTTGCACTTGAATCGCAGTTGCAACAAACTGTTTGCTAAGGTCTTGACGAAGAGAATTTTGATAGGGCAAAGACTTTGCATCTGGAATACTCTGGGATAATTTGCTCCCCAATACAGCATTTGCCTTTTGTTGAAGTAAAGGTAGTAGTTTTTCTCTTTTTTCCTTAAGTGAAACTATCTTAGGATGGTCTTGAGATAGTTCAGCAGATTGAGTCTGTAACTCAACATCAAGCTCTTGAAGCTGCTTAACTAATAGTTGATATTCGGGAGCTTCACTCAAAACTGAGGCAGCTTCAGCTCCTTTTGGTTGTAATTGAAGCTGTTGCTCTAAAGAACGATACAGCTGCTTTGTTCTAGCTAGCTCAACTTGAGTTTCAAGCTGCTGCTGTTGAGTGCTACCAACTTGATTACTAATCTGAACACCGAGAATACTTGGATCAATTAACTGATTTTTTTCACGAAAATTTTGCAAGGCTAATTCTAATGTTTGAACTTGATTCTCAACTTTAGGACGTTGAGAATCAAGGAATTGAATTGCACGACGTAAATTTGTTTGCCGCTCTTTAAGACTATATCTTATATAAGTTTGAGAGACTAGATTAATGACTTGTGTAGCTTCCTGCAAAGAACTAGACTTGTAGGAGACGTCAAGAATTTTAGTTTCCGTAGGATCCTTTAATCGAGTTATGTTTAAAGATCCTTTTAATGAATCATAAGAGATCTGAGGATATAATAATCCTAACTTTTGAACAATAGAAAGTAGTAATTTTGGACTAAGAAGCAGCTGAATTTGTGTTGGATAATCGAGCGTTTCTTTTGAAGACTGAGTACTTCCAAAGTTTTGATTTTCGTCTTTAGTCTGATTTCCCGTGACAGCAGAGACAACTTGACTTTCAGCTGTGACAGGTTCAATTAATATTTTGAAATTTCCCTCATATTTGGGGGGACGAGAACGACTCCAAATCATCGTTAAACATAGAACAGCTACTGTAACCCCTGCTACCAAGAAGGCGCGACGACGAATAAGTTCAAATATTCTTCCAATTTCTAAACCACCTTCTTTTTGAGTTTGCTCTAGAAGACTTGAAGAAATTAAAGTTATTCCACGGCTAGGATTTAATAACCTTGGGAAATTATTAGCTTCATCTGATCTTAAGATCTTTCCGCTTTCCATAACTTATTGGGATATTAAATATATATAAAATTTGACAAGATGGTTAGAAATAAAACGTTTTAATTAAACATGTGAGAAAATTTATAATTCTAAGACTATGTATAAAAATGCAGGGAGGCATAGAAATTCTTACTACCAAAAACATTTTTAGTATAGAGTTCTATTAAGACAGGACAGAAATTGTTATATCATGTCATGTTTCAAAGGATATATAGCTTTATATGGTGTAGTTTCTTGAAATCAATGCTCCATACCAAAATATTATTAAAGTTTTAACATTGACAAGCAAGTATTCTAACAATACTATATCTTTATTATAGTTTATTTAAATACTACTTAATGTTGCACTGATTTTAACTCTGATGTGCAACACTACCTGACTAACAAATCTTTGGCTCTATAAGGTTCCTCATAAAAATGTTCATGGCAAACATTTTTGTATTGTTTGACAGGGCTAAAAGCCTTAAAAACTCGTTAAACCCAGCAAAGCAACATAGTAAACCCTGAAGAGCCAAATCTTTTGTCAGTCAGACAGACCAGTATCTTAGGATTGTTGAAACCCTTGGAAAACTTTGTATATGGCTTAGTGAACGGGAGTTTTTAGTAGTGAACTCAATATTAAAATGATAGATAAACAAGCCAAGGAAGCTCAGAACGTATTACCCCAGACAGGCCGAAGAAGTATCATTGTTCAAGATGGTGGCTCTATTTATACCAGCACAGTGGCTCAGTAAAAATGGCCTGAGTAGGAAGCTAACATTCTGTATATGTTTTTTTTAGCGGAGTATTGCTCAGAAATGAATCCGACTTAGAGCGAATGACATCAACTCAAGGCTCATAACGCTAGGTGGGCGGATGTTTGAAGATGAATTAGATTTGTTTGATACTGTTCATCAATGGCTTTGATGCCAGAGCGAAGGTAGGGGATATAGGTGGAACGCTATAAATTTCCCTCTCGATCTGCAATTTCGGAATGCTTCATACTTTAGCTTTTCTTCCCTCATCTACTTATAACTACCTATATGATTATTGATGCTCGGTCATTACCATCTAACGAAATCCTGGAAACAAACGTTTGTATTATAGGAGCGGGGCCTGCAGGTATTACTCTAGCAAGAGAATTTGTTGACCAAAATTTTGAAGTCTGCCTCTTAGAAAGCGGTGGTATGGAGTTTGATCCGGATATTCAGTCTTTAAATGCAGGTACTGTTATTGGAGATGATTATCCCAACCTAAGCGATACACGTATTCGCCAACTAGGTGGTACTTCTCATGCATGGGAAGGGCAGAACGGACCAAATGAGTACGGTTTCCGTTGTCTTCCTCTTGATAAAATAGATTTTGAGCTAAGAGACTGGTTGCCATACAGCGGTTGGCCTTTTTCAAGAACTGATCTAGATCCGTTTTATGAACGTGCACATAAAGTTTGTCAAATTGGCTCCTATTCTTACGATATTAAAAACTGGGAAAATAGTGCAGCTAAACCGTTACCTTTTAATAAAGATCGAGTAACGACATCTGTAAGCCATTTCGCTCCTCGACATCCTTTTACTGAACAGTACAAAAACGAAATTAACCAGCATAGGAATATAAAAACGTTTATATACGCTAATGTAATCGAGATTAAAACTGATGAAGAAGCTCATATAGTTACACATATTTGTATTGCTTCTTCACAAAATCATCGTTTTTATCTTAAGGCAAAACTATTTATTTTAGCTGCGGGTGGAATTGAAAATGCACGAATATTACTGTCTTCCAATAAAATTAAAGCATCAAGCTTAGGAAATAAATATGATCTCGTCGGTCGATATTTCATGGATCGTCCAATCTTAAGTTCTACCTTTAAACCTACTTCTCGAAGGCTTTTAAATCAAACTTCCATATATGACATTTATCGGACTAAAGGTTCTCTTGTAATGGCAAAATTTCAGATTTCAGAAGCATTAATGCGTGATGAGAATCTATTAAATAACGGAGCCCAGCTTTTCCCAAGACCTCTAATTCATCAAAAGGAGGCAACAATTGCGCTGCGTTCGCTACTCTCTTTGCATCGACAGAAAACATCTATCTGGAAAGAGGCTTTTAAGCATTTAAATATTATATTTGGAGCCAGTGATTATATTACTTATGCAGGTTTTTGGGCTTTAATAAGAAAATTTCCAGGAATGCAACGTGGTGCATGGTCTTATCTACCTTACGAGAAAAGTCGATTCTCACAGTTTGAAATTTTTTATCAATTAGAGCAAGCACCTGACCCAAATAATCGGGTAAAATTGAGTTCTGAAAAAGATTATCTAGGACAAAATAAAGTTGAAGTTCACTGGCGGTTGAATCCAATTGATATAAATAGCGCTATCAAAGTTCAAGAAATATGGGCAGAAGAATTTAAGCTGGCTGGTCTAGGTGAACTGAAATTTGAGCGAGAACAGGAAAACTGGAAATTCGAGAAGACGGCAATGCATCATCATATGGGTACCACCCGGATGCATAATAATCCTAAACAAGGAGTTGTTGATTCCAATTGTAAGGTTCATGGCATTACAAATTTATTTATAGCAGGAAGTTCTGTTTTTCCAACATCTGGATATGCTAACCCTACTCTTACAGTTATAGCTTTATCTCTAAAACTAGCAGACCATGTTAAATCGCTAATGTCTAGATCTTAACATTTAATAAGACTGAACTTATTGAGAAAATATATGCGAATCGGGCTAGTTGGTGCTAGTGGTTTTGTTGGTCAGCGAATTCTTGAAATGCTTCATGGACAAGGGATAGAAGTTCGTCCAATCATCAGATCTGCGGCAAGTATAGAAAAACTGAATGTTAATAATTTAGACAGCAGAGTAGCTAATGCTTTTGACCGAATATCCCTAGAATCTGCCTTTAAAGACTGTGATGTGATTATTCATTCAATCTTGGGAAGTCCAGGATTGATCCGTGGAAGTATTGTTCCTACCTATTATGCAGCTCAAAATGCTGGTGTACGTCGTATTATTTACTTAAGTTCTATGATTGTACATACTTCAGCACCTGTAACCGGAACAACAGAGTCAAGCCCCCTCATTGAGCATCAGCCTTTTCCAACCCATAATGCTAAAGTTTATGCTGAACGTAAACTTTTAAGGTTAAGGAAAAATGGGTCGGTTGAAGTTACTATCTTTCGACCGGGCATCGTATTTGGTCCACGATCTAAATGGATATCTGAATTGGCTAGTCAGCTATCTTTAGATACAGCTTGTTTAATTAATGAAGGGCAAGGCATTTGCAATACCGTTTACATCGATAATTTGGTACACGCCATAGGTTTAGCGATAACATCTGAAAAAGTTGATGGAGAAGCCTTTTTTATTGGAGATCGTGAACAAGTTACATGGTTCGATTTTTATCGCCCATTTGCTGAAGCATTAGGTGTCGACCCAGCTCAAATTCATAAGATTAGTATCCCCAAATTTAGTTATAGTTGGAAACAAAAAACCATTAACTCATTTTGGAATTCAGAAATCATTCAGAAATCTTTATCATTTCTACCAAATGAACTTAAAGAAGTAATAAAGGACAGAGTATGGCAATTCCGTAAAAACTCAAAAAAAATTGATCAGATAAATATATTACAATCGGAGCCTATCATTAACGAGATGATGACTATATTGCAGCAGTCTGAGTACAAACTCCCTTTTACTAAAGCTCAAAGGCTCCTGAAATATGAGCCTATTGTTTCATTCAGTGAAGGATGCCGTCAATCTATAGACTGGCTACTTGCGCAGAATTCCTCTTTTAGTCGTTAGATCTAGAGCTTGAATCCCAGCCTAAAATTTACTGAGGCTAATATGCTCCAGATCACATACAACTCTTTTAATTTCAATACACTAATATAGATAGACCAGGATTCCTCAACTTAAAATCGTTATATTTTTAGATATGGAAAATTTTAATCATCTTTTTTTAACAAAGTTTAATGTCAGAAGCTTTCCTGATCTCAGGCCAGGTTGTGATCCAGTATGGCTAGAGAATAGATTTAAATTGTTTGATCAATACTGCTTCCCATCAGTTTCACAACAATCGAACCAAAATTTTAGATGGCTTGTATTCTTTGATGCTGACACACCTAATGACTTTAAGCTGAAAATTGAAAACTATTCGTTACACTGGCCTAATTTTATTCCTATCTATATTGATTTTCCACTTCCTTATGGACAATTTTCTGATGAGGCGAGGGAAGTTGTTCGTAAACTTATAACTGAAGATTGTAAATACTTAATTACAACTTGGCTAGATAACGATGATGCTATTCATAAAAACTATGTTCAAATGATTCAGGATGAGTTTGCTGAGCAAGAATGTGAAACGATAAACTTTATATTCGGCTATCAATTATCAGAAGGTAAAATCTATTTTGATTTTGAGTTAGCAAATCATTTCATAAGTCTAGTCGAGAGGTATGTGCCAGAATCATTTCATACCTGTTTGTGTAGGCCTCACAAAGAAATTTATGAGGTCTGCAAGTCTGCAAAAAAAATACTTTGCAAGCCAGTCTGGATAGAAGTTGTTCATGGCTCTAACTATATGAATGTTTATCGAAGAGGTTTTAGAGTTCCCATCAAAAAAATATTAAATGATTTTTCTCTCGAATCTAGTGTTGCTGAGGACAAAGAAGATCTAGTTTCTTTCTTAGTGGAGCAAATAAAAGTTTCTCTGTTATTTCCTTATTACTTCTTTAGAAAAGTTTTTTTAAGAGTCAGATATAAGCAACTTGATGAATTTGGTATCAGTCGATTTGAGTTTAGAGGCTACTGATATATTTCAACCTTATTATTGATAGTGATAAACCATGAAAATTCTTATTACTGGTGGAGCGGGTTTTATCGGGAAATGGCTTCTTGAGAAATTTTCTTCCAATCATGAAATTATTATTGTTGATTCTTTAGATGAGCAAGTTCATAAAGTATCGCAGGATTTTACACCTGATTTAAAGGCTCGGGCAACATGTATTAAGGATGATATCCAGTCGATTGAGACGTATAAAGAGGTTATAGAAGGTATTGATATTGTTATACATTTAGCTGCTCAAACTGGTACTGGTCAATCTATGTATGAGATCAGTAAATATGTTCAAAATAATGCGAATGGAACTGCAAAGCTATTGGAATTGATCTCAAAGCTTAAGCATAAACCTCAACGGATCATTCTTGCTTCGAGTAGAGCAGTATATGGGGATGGAGCTTACACTGATGGAAATGAGGTTTATTACCCTAAAGGACGCTCTTTGGAAAGGTTACAGCAAGGAATATGGGATGTTATTGGTAGCCAAGAAAAAAGGTTAACACCATTGCCAATGCGAGAAGACCACCTCACAAAACCAACATCTGTTTATGGTTGGACGAAGCTTTGGCAGGAACAGTTACTCCAAAATTATTGTGAAAGCCAAGATATTGATTTGGTGACGCTAAGATTCCAAAATGTTTATGGCCCTAAGCAAGAATTAGGAAATCCTTATACTGGGATTATCGGCATTTTCACAAATGCTATTGCGCAAGGAAATTCGCTAGAAATTTTTGAAGATGGTTTGGTGACAAGAGATTTTGTTTTTGTGGGAGACGTAGCAGATGTTGTTGTTAAGTGTGCGCTGCATGAAGCTTCAATTGCCTCAATCATCAATGTTGGTACAGGACAAGCTGTAACTTTGATTGATGTTGTCGAGACCATTGCAGACTTAGTAAATAAATCTGCGCACTATTCAATCTCAGGACGTTTTCGAGTAGGTGATGTTCGACATGCAATTGCAGATATGAGCTATTACCAAGAAATATTTGGCCAATGGTCACCAACTTCTCTCAAAGATGGACTGTCACAGTATCTGGAATGGTATCTGGGTCAAGAACCTTTGAGTCATTCAGTTTTACAAGAATCATTTCAGGAAATGGAACGTACCGGACTCTTGCTATCTAAACAGAGCTAAGTGTAAGTCAATGAACGAGATCAATGTCTTACATCTGAGTACGTCTGATATTGATAATGGGGGAGCGCGAGCTGCTTACCGATTGCATCAAGGGTTGCGCGCTCTTGAGTGCAAATCTCAAATGTTGGTGCGCGCTAAGTTTAGCTCTGACAGTTCTGTTATTGCTGAAAAATCTGCACTAACCAAGCTTGGGCCGTCAATGTCGGAATTGCCACTACGTCTTTATTCGCAACGCTCCGCAGCGATGTTTTCTCCTCAGTGGTTTCCGGATGTCTTTCTTAAGCGCATCCAGCAATATGCTCCTGACATCATCAATATTCACTGGGTTTGCAACGGATATTTACAAATTGAGACTTTGGCACAATTTCAACAGCCCCTAGTGTGGACTTTGCACGATATGTGGCCTTTTACTGGTGGCTGCCATTATAACGAGGGTTGTGAAAATTACAAAGTATCTTGCGGCTCTTGTCCACAAATTCATAGTAATCGTTCATGGGATTTATCTCATTGGATATGGCAGCGCAAAGCAAAGGCTTGGAGAAATATTGATTTGACGGTTGTGGCAACTTCTTCATGGATGGCAGAGTGTGCGCGTTCTAGCACGCTGTTCAAAAATCTACGTATAGAAGTGATTCCTTTAGGGCTTGATACGGAAAAATATAAGCCTGTGGATCAATACTTTGCTAGAGATGTGCTAAATCTGCCTCAGGATAAAATATTGATTCTCTTTGGAGCTCTTGATGCCATAACAGATCCTAGGAAAGGTGCATCCCTTTTGTTTGATGCCTTACAAAGACTAAGAAGTACAGGTTGGGCAGATCAAATAGAGCTTTGTGTGTTTGGCTCTTCTAAACCAGATAGACCCACTGATTTAGGATTCAAATCTCACTATTTAGGATATTTTAAGGATGATATTTCTCTTGCGCTTATCTACTCAGCAGCGGATGTAATGATTGTGCCATCTATTCAAGAAGCCTTTGGTCAAACGGCATCTGAAGCGCTTGCTTGTGCTACGCCAGTAGTTGCTTTTAATACAACTGGGCTTAAAGATGTAGTGGATCATCAACTTACTGGTTATCTCGCAACACCCTTTAAATTTGAAGATTTAGCGACAGGCATCGCCTGGATTCTTGAGGATAAGGAACGCTATCAAAAACTTCAGATTAATGCGCGCGAAAAGAGTCTGCGCGAATTTTCCGCCAAAGTTCAAGCATGTCGTTATTTATCTTTATACGAAGAAATATTAACGTAGGATCTTCTACAATTAGAATTATAAAAAAGGTTGATTTCTTGAAATTTAAATAGATTTTTATCTTTAGTGATTTCAGAAAACAGGATATATATTAAATGAGTTACTTATCACAATTTCTATACGTTATTCCTGCAAAAAAAAGCAAGCTTCTGTTTATCGCAACACTATTTCTCACAATATCGATCTTAGATGCTGTGGGAATTGGGTTGGTTGGCCCATTCATTGGCTTAGCCGTGAAGCCAGATGTAATTGATCGGAATGTTTGGCTGTCTACTTTTTATGAATATTCTGGGCTAAAAAACACGAATCAATTTATCGCATTTTTGGGTCTAATAATCATTGTTATATTTTACCTAAAGTCTTTTTTCTACTATCAAATTCAAAGTTATGTATTAAAATTTTGTTACACTCAGCAGGTCAAGCTTCGCCTTAGACTTTTGCGTACATACCTAGCTCTTCCTTACACATTCTATCTAAAAAATAATTCTTCTAATGTTATTCAAAATATTAGTAACGAATCGGCAAATTTTACTTATTCTATTGCGATCCCACTTTTGAACTCAGTTGCTAATGTATTTGTTTTACTTGTTCTTTTATTGTTGTTAGCAAAAACAGATTTAGTTGCAACAATTAGTATTTTAGGATTACTTTTGATTGCTATTTCACCATTTCACTACTTTAGACATAAGGTTACAGACTGGGGAAGGGAAGGAGTTGAAGCTAATACAGAAACCATCCGAGTTGTTAACCATGCTATTGGAAGTTTAAAAGAGACTAAACTAATCGGATGTGAAACTTTTTTTGAAAATCAGTTAATGGCTCAAGCTAATAAATATGCACGAGCAGCCAGCATTTTTCATGCTTTTCAGCAGCTTCCACGAATCGTTGTTGAAGTTCTTTTGATGACTTTTGTAGTAGGTTTTGTATCCCTTTCCTTAGTTCTATCGGAACGTTCAGATACTTTGGTTTCGGTGCTAGGCATTTTTGCGATCGCCTCAGTTCGTATTATGCCATCCGCTAGTCAGCTTATAACTAGTATGGGGGTGCTTAGAAATGCCAAACCTAGTCTTGACAAGATTTATCTTGATTTAAAAGAGCTTGAAAATCCAGAAGTTGTCCAATACCTAAAAATGGCTTCTTCCGAAAGTTCAAATAGATTTAAAATAGAAGCTTTTAGCACTTCTGATGCACTAGAATTTAAACCTCTCAATTTCAAGGATAAAATTGTCATAAATAGTATCAACTATTGTTATCCTGACTCTAGTTCAAATGCACTAAAAGATGTTTCTTTAACGATTCAAAAAGGAGAGTCAATTGCTTTAATTGGCAAATCAGGAGCAGGAAAAACAACATTAGTTGATCTAATTTTGGGGCTTTTGATTCCACAGTCTGGTGATATTCTAGTGGATAATTACTCCATCTATACGGAACTAAGGCCTTGGCAAAAGTTAATTGGATATATTCCTCAATCAATTTTTCTTATGGATGACACAATCGAAAGAAATATTGCTTTTGGTATTTTAGATAATCAAATTAATCAAGAAAGGTTAAATCGTGCTATTGAATCAGCTCAACTTACGGAACTAGTTAAACAATTACCAGATGGACTGCAAACATTTATTGGAGAGAATGGTGTACGTTTATCTGGAGGACAACGACAAAGAATTGGTATTGCTAGGGCTTTGTACCATGAAAGTGAAATTTTGATACTAGATGAAGCAACTTCTGCATTAGATAGTGAGACAGAAGGATTGATTAGCGAAGCGATTCAATCTTTAATTGGCACCAAAACAATGATTATTATTGCTCATCGTTTAACAACTGTGGAACACTGCGACCACATCTATGAAATGGATAAAGGGCAAATTGTAAAGTACGGAAGTTATAGGGAAATTGTTTTGAAGGAAAGTAATTCATGAAATTATTAACTGTTTTAGATTTATCGTCTAATACTTAACACTAGTATTTCTGGAGTGTACACGTTGATTCAAATTTAAATTAGCGCAGTTTGAAAATATCTAACACAAAATTCTCTATCTAGATAAGCTCAATAAAAAATAGTGACGAGAATCAAGAGCAATTCTGTGTAAATATTTTCTGGCTTAACCAGCTTATATCTCTGCTAAATTCAACAAGTAAGGCTCTAAGCCATTGTTGTTTAGTCATAGGAAATATATCCCCATAAGGATGAAAAATCCTTGCTCCTTCTCTAGTATTTAATTTAAAGAAAATAGGTATTAGTGAAATTTCACGTTTAGCAGGATTTAATGGATTTGGGTTAAGTCTTAAATTAAGAGAGTTCCATGCTCGTGCAACTAAATTTTTTGCCCGAAAAGCTGGATCTATATCAACCCACCAAGCATTAAACGAATGATTTTTACAAAATGAAATACCAAATATTTGAGCGTATATTGGAATTCGATATTCCAGGAAGCCCAATTCTGCTTCTTCAACTTTTGAATACTGTTCTAAAAAAGTTCTCGGAAGACCTATAACGATAAATAAACATCCTAATGGCTTTTGGTTGTAATCATATTTCTTATGAACATAGTCTAAAAATTTAAGATATCGCTGTCTAAGGTCTGGAGCTTTGGGTGAAACCCATTGCCAGTCATCTTTAACTTCTGCAATCGGTCGAAGCCCAGATAGCAAGATTTGGTCTTTCTTAAGCATTGAGAAAAGTTGCTCAACCGCTCCAAATACCAACATATCCCACTGAACAATGATAATCGTATCCCATAGTAGGTTCTTTCCCCGCTCACGATACCAGTGAGTAATCATCAAGTCACCCTGGATCCACTTCCAGTAAGAATCTTTATTTTCTGAGAAGGTGTAGAAATCATCTAAATATTGCTCCAAGATAGACTTATATTGATCTGCAAATATTAAATCTCCGCCATATAATCCATAAATTAGAGTACTAGGATTACTTTGGCGTAAAATTTCCAAACGATTTCTACAAACCTCTGGCTCTTTATAGAACCAGAATAAGATAGCTAACTTCATACTTAACTTGCCTTGAAGTATTGTAGCTGTGGAGAAATTAATAAGTTTTATAATTGACAGAAGCTTTTAAATGCTAGCGTTCGAATAAGGAAAGTAAACGCTTTTCTATGATGTATATATCAAAAAAAATGCTAGCCAATTAATCTCATATTTTTGTATAGCTGTCTCTTCGCATATCATAGTCGGGACCTTTACCTCTAATATAATTCGCCACGTATCTCACATAGTGCATGGAGTTGGATATATAAGTTTCCAACTCGCTACCTAAAATCTGGACATTGGAATTAACGGTCTTTCTGACGGTTGGGGCTTTATTTGCATATAAAGGTTTTAAGTGACCTGGGGAATAGTGTGCTGTAAGTGACTTACGACTGAAATATGGATCGCGATTGTTGTAGGCTCCATGAATGGTGTAAGGATGCCAGAACAGCACATCGCCCTTACTCAGTGGAAAACTACGATATTCATACCTGCCTTCACTGATCAATTCATGGATTGCTTTCACAAACATATCGTGATCAGAAAAATTGGATACGCTTTCGCGTTCGAGCACATTACCTTTATGGCTGCCAGGAAGAACAAAAAAGCAGCCTGCATCTTCATGGATATCTTCTAGGGCATACCAGGCAGCAATCATATTCCCTGGTGGGTTTGTGTCTAAGTAGTAGTGATCCTGATGCTCAACCGTTCCTGTTGATTTATCGAAGAACATATTTTGCATCATGACATGACTCTGCGCTCCCGATAATATTTTCAAAGCATCGGTTACTTGTTTATCGACCAAGCATTCTTCCACAGATTTTGCGAACGTCCTCCAAATTTTTAAACTGGCGGGATTAAGCATTGAATTCTCGATAAATCCCTCTGGCGTTAGTGTTGGTCGTAACGGTACGTGGGTATCTTGACTGAAAAACACAAAAAGCTTAGACTGCTTGATGTTTTCATAAGAGTCTAGAAAAGTATCAATATTAGAATGGCTTAACAGATCCTTGACAACCACGTAGCCGTAAAGATCGTAGTATTCTTTTATTTCAGTTTCTTCGTCTGCAGAAAACTTTGTAAGTGACATGATTACATTCCCATAACTACCAAGAAAATAACTTAAGCAAATCCTAAAATGTTTAGGTATTTTTGAGTTGCAGTTTTTAACTCAAATTGCTCAAGCCAGTTAGAATCAATTCGCTTTATTTCGCCAGACAAAACCTGTAAAATTTTATCTGCTAGGGCTTTGCTGTCTCCCACAGGAGTAAGAAAACCATATTTACCATCCGCCAAAATCTCTGAAGGTCCACTTTTGCAGTTGGTAGAAACGACGGGTATTCCCAATGCCATTGCTTCAATTAAAACGGTGGGTAGGCCCTCCCATGCTGAAGAAAGCACAAAGACAGCCGACTTTGCCATATAAACATAAGGATTTTGTACATAGCCTGGTAAATCTATATCGTCTTGCAAGCCTAATTCTTGGATCAATGCCTCTAATTGAGGTCTATCAGGCCCCCAGCCGAGTATAACAAGTCGTGTTTGCTTAACCTGCTTTACTTGAGCAAAAGCACGGATCAAATTGGGAAAATCTTTCTGTGCCTCAAGCTTACCGACCCCTAAAATTACTGGCAAATCCGAATTAAACCAAGCATGTTCTACAGGCTCTTGTGCGCTAATCAATAACTCTGGCGTAATGACTGGGTTGTAAATTGTTTGAATGCGTTCTAATGGTATGGATGCAGTATGAGCTAAATCTTTGGCAACACCATGAGAGACAGCTACAATTTCATCGGCCCAAGGATATAAGAGTCTTGTTAAGATTGGTGCCACGCGAGCTTTGAGTTTGCGAGTACTGTAAGTGGTTTTAGAAAGTTGGTTATGCTCTGCAACGATGACACGAGTTGGCACTCTAGCAAGATATTTACCCAACAAAGCCACTTCATTCAGGTAGTGATCTGCTGCGAGCAAGGCATCAGGACGCTCTTGGCGCAAATATTGAACTAAACCTGGTAAGCTCATTAACAATCGCGGTTGTTTCAGATCAATAATTCGTATGTCAGAGGGCATCCGCCAAAGATGTATGCTGTCACTTCGATTTAAGATTAAATCAATTTTGACACCTAATTTAACTAAACCATGAGCAAGATGAGCAGTAACTCGCTCAATGCCGCCGCCCCCAAAGGATCCTAGAAAAAAAGCTATACGATAATCATCTTTAATCATTAATCGAGTCCTTCTAGAAAATATAGTTAAAAAGAATCGACAAAGTCAAAACTATTAAAATTTAATTCTTTTAACGTTTATATTGAGATCCAGTTTAATATTGACAAATATAGATTAACTTTCAAGGTGCTGAGCAAGATATTAAGTCTAAGAAAGATCAATCTAGTTGGATATAATAAATTTTAGAATCAGTAGGTTACGAAGAAGGCTTCAGTTGATTAGAGCCTCTGTGAGGCTGACACAGTTAAATGCTACTGCATTTTAAATATCCCACATCTCAAATAGTTTCAAAGTGATTCAACACTAGGGGAGAGAGTGATTTAAATCACCCAGGCAATATTCTTTTTAAAGTAAAACTATAGTGATAGACAAATTAAAACTAACAAAAAGGAGACTCAGATTAATCATGATGTTAGAGTAAGAGTCCCAAATTAGATCTGTATCCTGCAGCATTTTTCACCTTTCATCAGCAAGATTTTATTGCGCTCACGCTGGTTTGAAATTATGCTGCAACTCAGCCTGTGAGGTCATTTCCAGTGAGCTGATCTATTAAGCATTTCTAATTTTTTATTATATGTTCTCTAATATCTGCTTAATTAAAGCTTTCATAAAATAGGCTATGAGCTGTCTAGAATTTTTTAATCACTAATGTATTCAATTAATATTTATGTCAAATTCCCCGCCAAATCTTTATTCGCATTCTAATTCAAGATTTATTGCATCTTTCAAAGCTTTACGACCTCGACAATGGACTAAAAACCTAATTGTTTTTGCTGCTCCTTTGTTTGCGTTCAGCATTTCAGTCCCCTCTCTTTTGTCTACCTTAACTGCATTTGTTTTATTTTGCTGCGCTTCGAGCAGCTTTTACTTAATTAATGATATTGCTGATGTTGATTCAGATCGCCGACACCCTATCAAGTGTTATCGACCCATCGCGTCAGGTCTAGTTAGTATTCCGGCAGCCATTACTATGGCAATCATCTTGCTCGGTATTGCTTTAATTGTTGGATGGTTAGAGGCACCCGAACTAGGGGCTGCGCTCCTTGGATATGCTCTTTTGCAGGTTGCTTATAACTTAAGACTAAAGCGTGCTGTTATCCTGGATGTTATTGCGATCGCAACTGGCTTCATACTACGTGCGTATGCTGGCGCTGCTGCTACGGGTATTACACTTTCCCCATGGTTTTTACTCTGTACCGCTATGTTAGCTCTTTTTCTTGGAATAGAGAAACGTAAAGCTGAGCTAAGACTTTCCGATATTAAGGGAAAAAAAACTCGCACAGTTCTAAGAAGCTACTCACTAGCACTACTTAATCGAATGGAAAGTGTTGTTACTAATGGAACTGTCATCACCTATATGCTGTGGAGTGCTGGCCCAATACTGAATGGAGCATCAACGTCCTGGATGATGCTTACCTTACCGTTCGTAATTTATGGAGTATTTCGCTATCAATATTTAAGCGATCCCCAGGAAATTGCAAGAAGGAGCTCTGGATTAGAATGTGGTGGTCAAACCGAACGTCCAGAAGAAGTCTTATTGGAAGATAGATCTTTACGACTGGCTGTTTTAACTTGGCTGATAACTTTAGCATGTATTTTGCTTTTAAAGAAAAATGGTTTTATTAGTTAACTAAGTAAGTTCTTAGTATAAAATCTATTACTAGAAATAATTTATTCCATGAAAAATCTATTAAACAAAACATACAAAAATCTATTCCACCTCATCAAAAAAATTGCTTTCAAGCAACCAATTAGAAAATCAATAGACGTGACTTTCCCATCTCAAGCAGACACATTAGCTTCAATCAACCTAAATTATTTAAATGTGTTTGAAATTCGAGGTATTATTCTTGATCTTGATAACACAATCATTTCTGAAGATGATCAGTATTTATCACCATATGCTGAAAATTGGATTGAGCAAGCAAAGCAATTAGAACTAAAGTTATTTTTTCTGTCTAATGGTAAGAGGAGATATCGAGTTGAATATTGGTCTGACCGTCTAAATATACCTGCAATTAATTCAGCAAAAAAGCCATTTCCTTCTGCATTTCGGAAAGCCATAAAATATATGCAGCTTTCTGCTAAAAATGTCGTAGTGATTGGAGATAGTCGTCATACAGATATTTTGGGGGCATGGTTAGTAGGCTGCAAAAGCATTCAAGTTGCCTCCCTCCCTCACCCTCCAAGGTGGTGGGAAAAAATGTTTGGAAAATTTGTACAAATTCCTTATCCTAGAGAACTCATTCTCTGGAAGTTTTCGGAATTAACTCACTAGCTCAAAAATTAACTTTATTATGCAAAATGAGATTTTTTCTACAGCGCTTATTCTAATTACAGTTGGGCTTAATACTCTAGCTCAGATTTTTCTTAAACTAGGTTCTGGACATGCTTTAAATCTTTACTTATTAGGAGGAATCTTAGTGTATGGGGTAAGTACTATTTTTTATATTCTAGTATTAAGTAAATTTAATTTATCAATTACTTATCCGATTGTGATTGGTTTGACCGTTATATCCACAACAATCACAGCAGCATTTTTTTTAGGAGAGAGAATGACCAATATTCAATGGATCGGTGTTGGATTATTGCTGAGTGGAATCACTGCAATAGCATCAGGCATAAATTCATAAGTACCCTATTTTAAATAAAATAAATGGGAATTAAGTCAATCTTAAAATCTTTAATTTGGTATTATCAAAAGACTAGATTAGGTCAAATTAAAAACGATTCAAATGTAAATCTACTTGCAAACATAATCGGAGATAGTAAAAAGATATTTTTGGGGGAACGTGTCACTATATGCAAGTATGCAACTTTAGAAGTTGATCCATCTGATTCTGATAAATCAAAAATTATTATTGGAGATCAAACACTTATTAGCTCATTTGCGATGCTCCGTACTTATGGAGGAACCATAAAAATTGGTAAATCTTCTTTTATAAATTCATTTACAGTTCTCTATGGACATGGAAACTTAACGATTGGAAATGGCTGTTTGATCGGCCCACAAGTCTGTATTGTTCCAGTTAACTATGGCTTTCAAGATCGGAATATATCTTTAAGAATACAAACGCCTAGTCTTAAGGGTATCTCAATTGAAGATGATGTATGGATTGGTGCAGGATCAACGATTCTAGATGGTTGCAATATTGGCAAGGGATCTATTGTCGGAGCAGGAGCTGTAGTTACTAAGAGTGTAAAACCCTATTCTATTGTTGCAGGTGTGCCAGCTAAACTCATTTCAATGCGCGCTTAATATCTAGATACTTATTGATTATTTCTGTTGTTTGGTAACTACAGATGAATATATCTAACACAATTAATTTTAAGTTAACTGGCTCATTACTTTTAAAATATATTCGCCGGAATCAAGTTGATATTTTAATTGTGATTGGATTGGCAATCGCCATTTCGATCTCCACCTATCATGGAACTTATCGGATCCCAGATCCAATTTTCACAGATTTTTATGCTCAAGATGTCTGGTTTGGTAGCGACATTCCTACCGTTTTCGGCAACATTACCAGCTTTAATAGTGATTTTGGCCGCAACAACAAACACCCTCTATTTCCACTATTGGTTTTTCCTTTAGTGTTTGGCTTAAGTAAACTGTTACACCTTGAACCACTTTCAGCTACAAGACTTGTGGCAGTTGGTGTATCAATGTTGTGGATCGGCTCACTTTATACGCTGTTTAGGGTCATGGGTTGTTATCGTTTGGATGCAACATTATTTAGTCTTCTGGGAGGAGTTAGTGCCGCCTCAGTATTTTGGCTAGTCATACCCGAATCATTTTCATTCGGATCTTTGAGTATTATATTAGGATTAATTTTTGTTACCTTAACGCAATTCCGTCAATTTTCAGTCATTTGGTATGTTGCAGTCAATATTTTAACCATTAGCATTACTATCACAAATTGGATGGTAGGACTCTTCACGACATTTGTAAATTATCGTTGGTGGAAAACGGTTCAGATTGCTATTATTACTATCTTTATTTCAACAGCGTTGTGGATTTTACAGAGAGTCTTCTTCACAAATTCAGGATTTCCTTTTCAACCAGGCACATTTATTGGCGAAAAAAAATTCATCTCTGCACCAGGTGAAGGCGGCATTCTGGCAGTAATGAGTGCTTTCTTCTACCAAACATTAATATTGCCATCAATTCAGATTTTAGATTCACCTATTCGTCCCAATTGGGTCAAGTTTGTTACTAATCACTTATCTCCCACCTCTGGTGGATTGTGGGGTGCAATTGCTATTTTCGCCTGGACAGGTTTGCTAGGTTTAGGGTTCTGGGCTTTCTTTACTATTAAGCAGCATCGTAAGCTACGCATCGTTCTAAGTTTAACCCTCATTGTGCAGTTTTTAATGCATAGTATTTATGGAGTTGAAGAAACTTTTATCTATTCTCTTCACTTTGCACCATTATTATTGACCCTAACGGCATTAAGTTTATTTACGCGACTTCGTCTACTAAGTTTGTTCTTAGTATCCATTCTTATTATTAGCGCTGGAATAAATAATAAGTCATATTTTAATCGTATTACAGATGCCTTATGGAATTATGGTACGCCCCATCAGCAGGTTGAATCTCAAATGAAGCTTCGACCGACAGATCCCTGGCCTCGCAGC
This sequence comes from Thermosynechococcaceae cyanobacterium, assembly GCA_041752855.1. Classification (GTDB taxonomy): domain Bacteria; phylum Cyanobacteriota; class Cyanobacteriia; order Thermosynechococcales; family Thermosynechococcaceae; genus JAAURS01. The sequence continues at coordinate 5,830 of JBGSVR010000143.1, read as the reverse complement.
GTTGGTCATGCTATTTTGGCAAACCCTGGAAGTTCTTCGGTAAATAAATCATTTCATGAACCTGGCGGTAGTTTTAGCCCTCAACCAGGTAGTTTTGGCTTTTCTGTATGGATTGTAGATCGCCAGGGTAATATTAAATCCACAAGCGATGCCATCCCTCTCAGTCAAATTCAACAACAATTTATTAATCTTACAGACCAAAAAATTCCAGGCATTTCAACTAAAACTCCCTATTACCAAATATCATGGTCGTCGAAAAAAATAGGGGCATGGAATCTCGATTTAAAGCCTTTAACCAAAGGTGATGATCGATTAATTGCAGTTGTGCGTAGCATTGGTCCTGCTGGCGGAAAGATTCCCTCTTTGGACTGGAACGGTAAGCGCCTTTTAATCAGCGATCGCTGGACGGTCAAAAATATTTCCACTTCTACCCATGTTTATCTTGGTAGTGAAAATACCGTAGGCTGGAGCCGCGAGAAATCATCAGCCTCTCACTGGGAGGACAAAAATGGATGGGGCTATGCTCGAATCGAACTCCTGAACACAGAAAACGTAAGTCTACAGTTTGAGGATAGTCAACCAATCCCTGATTCTAGTCTTCAATTCAATGAAATTAAACCGAAACTAACCCTAGAGTTGCCAGACTCTCAGTTTGTCAACAGCCTTCAGGCTCAGATTGCACACATCATGATGGGGCTGGTTGGAAGCCGCACCCGACCGAGCGATCCCATTAGCTATCCTTTACCTCGATTTAGAGATGGTGCGTACCAAATGGTTGCACTTACTCATGCAGGGCAACTTGATGTCGCTAGACAGCTTTCAACATATTTTGCCGAACATGACTTCCTCAACAGTACGCTCCCAGAAGCCGACATTCCAGCCTTGGGGATCTGGGCGCTTGAAGAAGTTGCATCCGCTCTCAATCAGCCAGAGTATGACCGATGGCTTTGGCCTCATGTTCTCCGAAAAGCCGAACTTATTGGAGATTTGCTATCCAGTAATCGACCTGGCTATCCCATTTTAACGGGCACTAAATTTCCCTTTACTGAACATTCCGACTTTATGAAGTCTGAACTAACCGCAGGCAAAATGGATAATACGCCTGGTTTAATTAGTCTTGACCCTGCTGCTAGCGTCATGAGCTACCGCGCATTGCAAGATGCCGCAACCTTAGCAGATCGGATTCAGAAAACTGATCAGGCTACACGTTGGAGATCGCAAGCAAGACAATTAAAAACGCAATGGCTCAAGACCAATCAAATAAGAAATTTAGAATTCACAAATGAGCTTTGGCCTAGTTGGATTGCTAGAGCGGAAAAAGCATCCGCAAATCCAACACCTCAAAATCTTCTGAAGTCGTCTCAAGATAAACCGTCATCCTTTCTCCAGACTTCACCTGTGATGTATCTCAATGTTGTACAGGCTCACCAGTGGCTATTGCTTGAGCGCACAGAGCCACTATGGTCAAGGCTTGAGTGGCTGTGGAAAAATCAGGCATCTCCTGGACTATTCACTTGGGGCGATCGCAATTCACCAGAAGCGTTACCTAAAAGCTTTTCCCAATGGTATCGATTCCGAGGATGGATTACCCCCACTCATATTACGCCCGATTACCGTACAGCAGCGGAAATGCTGCTTTTACAGCTAGACATGCTGAGCTATCTCGATCAGTCGCAAAAATTGCCCACCTTAGTGATTGGTGCAGGCATTCCTAAAGCGTGGCTGAGCAAGCCCATGAAAGTTAAAGGTCAACTTATAAAGGGGAACTCAATTGACTGGAGTTGGGATGGCACTCAAATGAAGGTAAAAATCCATGGTCAATCAATGAACGTTAAGCTTGGCTCAAATTTTCCGGTTAAAACAATAATAAGTATTGAGACCATAACAAAAAAATCAAAGAAATAACTTTACCAGCATAATTTTTTGTTTAAGATAAGGGAAAACAATATCTTTTTATAGCACTATATTTATATATCATCTATGGATAATTTGCGCGTCATCTGGCTTTTACCCGTTGCATGGTTTTATTGGCAGCCTTCTTTGAGTGAATTTACTCGTCTATTTCCCAAAACCAAAATATTTACCGCATTGTTCCCTGGGTTTGCTAAAGATTTGGAAGGTACACTTCAGATTGAAGTAGTAGGAAAATTTCAAGTAATCGAAATGAGCCGGAATGAGGAAGGTTATGGAGATAATTTCACAAATCTATCCCTCAGCATTATTTTTCATCTAATACGTATCAAACCCCAGATAATATTCTCAAGCTCTTTCGGCGTTTGGACGATTGTGGCATTACTTCTAAAGCCTCTGTTTCGATGGAAAGTTATTATCGCTTATGAAGGTAGTTCGCCAGGAGTGGATTACCGTCATTCAATACTACGCCTGTCCATTCGTCGTTTCATGGTTTGGCTAGCGGATGCTTATATCTCCAACAGTCAAGCAGGAAAATCTTATCTGACGGATGTGCTTAATGCCAAAGAAAAAAGGACGTTTGTTACACCCTATGAGATTCCAGATGAGCGGACCCTACCAAATAGTAATGACAGCAAACTTAAAGAAATAGAACTGAAAATATCATTTTTGGAGCGTCCAGTTTTTCTATTTGTAGGTCATGTAATTCCTCGTAAAGGTCTGTTTCTATTGCTTCAAGCCTGTGCTTTATTGCAAACAAAAGGGTATTGTCGCTACACTGTATTAGTTGTAGGAGACGGCTCTCAACGATTAGAATTGGAATCTTTTTGTCATGATCACGACTTAGACAGTCGTGTACATTGGGCAGGACGTGTTGCTTACGATCAGATTAGCCATTATTTTCAAGGTTCTGACGTTTTCGTTTTTCCGACTCTAGAAGATACGTGGGGAGTAGTAACCCTTGAAGCGATGCTGTTAGGTAAGCCAATCCTCTGTTCTAACGGAGCAGGCACTGCTGAGATGGTTTTACATGGCGAAAATGGATATGTCTTTACACCGGGAGACCCTGAACTGTTAGCTGAACTGATGCAGACATTTTTAGATAATCCAGAAACAATTCGTTCTATGGGCGAGCGATCAAAACAAATTATGGCTCAGTGTACCCCATCCGCAGCAGCTCAATGTTTAGCTGAAGTTGCTGAATTAGTGATGACTAACTAATTTGTTGCTTGAATTAATTAAGTAGTCTTAAATGCCAACTCCATTTTAGAAGTCGAGAACAGTGATGAGTGCGCCCAAGATTTCAATTTTGACCCACGATATTAGCGGAGGAACGTTTACGAACTTATGTCCGGCACTTGTACGAGGATTGCGGGAATTGGGCGTAGACTGTAACTTAGTAATTTTGGATGCCACTCCCGAAGAAATATCTAAATTTGCCGACATACCAATTGTCACACTAAACGTAAAACGAACTGCCTTTTCGCTTTTTGCAGTTGTTCAATACTTACGAAAGTACAGGCCAGACATTATTCTGCCGATGCCTTGGTATTTCAATATTGTTGCTGTTTGGGCAAGATACTTATCAAGGGTAAATACAAAGGTTATCCTTGGGGAGCATAATATTATCAGTCTAGAGGCTAGCATTGAGCATCGAGAAAAGCTTCATCTCAGATTTTTGCCAATTTTAATGCGGTATACCTATCCACATGCAGATGGGCTAGTGGGAGTTTCTAAAGATACCATTACCGATTTAGTAGAGACACTTAAAATTAAGGCTAAAATTCCAAAACAGGTTATTTTTAATCCTATTAATGCTGCCTATGTCCAGCATCTTGCCCAGTCAAGTATTGATCATCGTTGGTTTAGTAGCTCAGAAATACCTATTATTTTTACAGTGGCTCGCTTAGCTAAACAAAAGAAGTTGGATGGACTACTGGAGGCTTTTGCACAGATTATTAAGGTAACTCCGGCAAGACTTTTAATTCTAGGAGAAGGTCCATTGAGATCTGAATTAGAACAGTTGTGCAAAAAACTAGGCATAGAAGATTCGGTCTGGATGCCCGGGTATGATTCTAATCCTTATCGCTATATGGCAAACTGTGATGTATTTGTTTTGGCCTCTGCTTGGGAAGGCTGTCCAGTTGCATTGCAGGAAGCCATGGTGTGTGGAGCCGCTGTGGTTGTAACTGATGCGCCAGGTGGCATGAAGGATATTGTTGACGATGGAAAGTTTGGTGTAATTGCACCTGCTAACGATCCTTCTCTCTTAGCGGAAAAAATAGTACAGGTACTGAAACAGCCAGATTTGAAACAATACTACCGAGCGCAGGCTAAACAGCGCTCCCAAGTCTTTCATTATCAGAATATTTCTAAACAATACCTTGACTTTTGCAAGTCTTGTCTAGCACCTATTTCTTGATTTAAAGAGGTGATTTATAATGAAAATTTTGCTGTCAGCCTATGCCTGTGAACCTGGTCGAGGCACTGAGCTAGGAGTAGGTTGGAATACGGCGTGGGAAATCGCAAAATATCATGAGGTTTGGGTCTTAACTCGTCCTGATGATGGTCGAGAATCCATCGAATTAGAGCTTAAGAGTAACCCTAATCCAAATCTTCATTTTGTTTACTTTACTTTGCCAATTTGGGGCGGTGCCTGGAGGTGGGGACAAGGTGCTATTCAAATTCATTACTATCTCTGGCAAATACAGGCATATTTCGTTGCTCTTAAACTACACCAAGAAATTGGCTTTGATGTGGCTCAGCATGTTACATTTGTGCGCTACTCCACCCCTAGTTTTTTAGCACTATTACCAATCCCTTTTGTCTGGGGGCCAGTAGGCGGTGGTGAATCTGCTCCGATCAAATTCTGGAAGGAATTTAGCATTCGGGGGAAGATTTATGAACTGCTTCGAAAATTTTCTCACTGGATGGGGGAGCATGATCCTTTTACATGGCTTACTGCTCAACGTAGCCTAGTTGCCCGTGCTGCAACGGAAGAAACTGCTTGTCGCCTCAGAAAATTAGGTTCTCATCAAGTTCAGGTGATTTCACAGGTGGGATTACTGCCTGAAGAAATTGCTGATCTTGAAAAGTATCCTTTCAATGAGCAGTCATCGCCTTTTCGATTTATTAGTATTGGTCGATTTTTGCATTGGAAAGGCTTTCATCTCGGAATTGCGGCCTTTGCAAAAGCTAATTTAAAGAATTCCGAATACTGGCTTTTAGGACAAGGACCTGAGCGAATACGTCTTGAAAACTTAGTAGATAGATTAGGTATTACTCACCAAGTCAAGTTTTGGAGCGAGTTACCTCGTTCTGAAGCCTTTGATCTTTTAGGAAAATGTGATGTTTTGGTTCACCCTAGCCTACATGACTCTGGTGGATTTGTTTGCTTGGAGGCCATGGCCTGTGGGCGTCCTGTTATCTGTCTTGATCTGGGGGGACCTGGAGTACAGGTGACAGAAGCAACTGGATTTAAAATTGTGGCAAACACCCCTGAGCAGTCTATAGATGATCTAGCCGCAGCAATGATTCGCATCGTAACCGAGCCGGAGCTGAAAATTAAGATGGGAAATGCTGGACGCAAAAGGGTAAAAGATCAATATAACTGGGAAGAAAAAGGAAAAGAATTAGACAAACTATATAGAGAACTTGTAAAATCTTAATGCTTATAATTAGCTAAATTATTTTTACTTGCCAGACTTCGGAGCTTAGCTTCTATTTACTGCTCTTCAATTTATATACTAATTGCTTACACATTAAACAATATTTAATTATATATAGCAATCCTGAATGATATGAAGACAGATCATGTATAGAAAAAGCTGTTTAGACTGAAATTAACTCAACTTTCTGGTCAAAAGTGCCATACATATTTAACTTGGGGAATTCAAAAAACTGATAATGTGTTGCGAGC
>JBGSVR010000142.1:0-2334 GCA_041752855.1 Thermosynechococcaceae cyanobacterium | reverse complement strand
GGCGGATAGATCCGCTCTCGGCCTACTTGGATTCGCGCATTCTCTAACCCAAGCTCTTTGACAATGCTTTCGACTTCGGTACTCATGGTCTTAAATCTCAAAAACTTCTAGAAATTCATCCCCAATCCGGTTCAGCAGAACCCTGTCCTCGATCTGCACATAGCCGCACTCGTCATTGGCAAACACCGTCACCACGATGGGTTCTTCAGGTGAGACGAGATGGCTAACTACCCGTACCTGCTTCTTTTCTTTGGTAAAACTCAGCGCTGGCAGAAGCTGATCATCAAAGTAGATATCTAGCGATTGGATCGTCCCTGGTATCTCCTTTTTGCCGATTGACTCTAATAAGTTGTCAAACGCTAATGGGTACTTCTGCATCAAGGGGCGAAGCCCAGCAGGTACCTTTGACGTTTCCTCAGCCGTGAACTGTATGCTCATCCAAGACCTCTCTTATGGTTCTGAACTAATATCGGAAGAATCGAAAACGGGCGAACAAATGTCTCAAAATAGCTGTCTTGCGAGTTCTGCCTGCTCTCGTTTGATAATCTCGTCCGCTTCTTTTTGACCCGGCGTTCTAGGCGTGGGCAGCAAGATTTCAGCCGTTTCTCTGGTGCTTTTGAGCAACGAACTATCAGGCGGCTGCTGGGGTGAGTATTTCCCTAGTTGGGACTGGGTATGACTCCATTGCTTGCCTGCCCACTTCACGATGCTCACGTAGGTTTTATTCGGCCTCGTCTTCACTTTCCAAGGGATGTACTCTTCTGACTTTGAAGAGATTCCTCGGTTTTGAAGCACCATCACCCCTTGGGGCAGCTTCACGATTTGGGCGACCGTCAGCATCTTGCGCTCACGCACCTGTCTTGAGGTGGAGGTGCTACCCTTGCCCCCCGATGACCCTGTTGTCGTGTTTGTCTCACGATACTTTTGGCTACCTAAGGACGTTTCAAGGTATTGAGCCGTCACATTGGAGCGCGTGTTAAACCAGCACTTTGTCCCTGCACCCGTCAGCAGTGATTCCGTGTCATGCTCTCCGAGCTGGGAACGCATCTGACTGAGGGTTTGAGCAGCTAGGTTAAAGAACACGCCATATTTGCGAATCTCGTTGATATCCGTAATCAGGCGTGGATAGTTGACCAGGGGCAGTTCATCTATGGCAATCTGCAACGGGGTTTGTCGCCCTTGATGAGCATTGGTTTCCACAATCTGACTCAAGAGCGCCATCAGCAAGGGTGAGACGGTTTTGCGAAGTCTAGGGGAAGCGCCAATAATCAGCAGTTGCTTTCCTTCCATGTGCATGGGGAAGCTGGTTTTACCAATGAGCGACGGCACAATCTCTTCATCACAAAACTGTCCGAATAGGTTCTGGGCTGTACCTGCAATGGAGGAGGCTGTCTCATCACTCTTGGAGCTGGCAAGATACTGGTCAAACCGTGAGAAGGCCCACGGGTCGATTTTCTCTAGCTTGTCGCGCTGTTCTCGCAATCGTTCTGGCAAATCGTCAAAGTTCAGCAGCGCTCGACAGCCCAGCACGTTATCCATGCCAGGGATATGACGCGCCATACTCATCACCGCACCAATCAACTGACGACCAGCAGGGGTAAAGAAGTCATCGGCTTTGGCATCTTTACTCGAAAAGTTGGCCTGAAGCATGGAAGCCATTTCCAATGCTTTTGAACCCACCGCAGATTCACAGATGTTCCAAATGCCAGACTCTTTTTCGCCAGGGACAAACAGGTGGATATCCTTTGCCTTGTACCCTAGCTCTTGGGCAACTGCGACAAACATGGAGGTCTGCACTGGGTACTGGAGGTCTACGATGACCTGCGGATATCCCTTTTTGAGATGTTCATAGATGGCCTGGTTAAGTATCCCGTAGCTTTTCCCTGATTTGGGTGCGCCAAAGGTCAGGATGCTGGTGATGACATCGTAGAGCGGAATATTGCCGAGCATATAGCTCAGCTCAGTCGGGTCTTGACTTGCCGCTTGCTGAAGCACTAAGTCTCTAGCGCGTCTAAGATGTTCAGGTTTTGCCCAATAGGATGACCCTTTGATGGGGGTTTCTCCTTTGATAAATTCTTTCCAGCACCAGTACGCGCCATAGGCGAGGATTAAGCCAGCGGCGAGGCCATACTCACCTGTGGCAATGTTGGGGATCGCCTGTACAAGCGATTCGGGACGATTCGGGTCTACACCTTCAAAGCCAGTCTTGCTCTGCTTACTCATGCTTTGATCCCTCCGACTGCCAAGGATTTCTTCTGCTCAGGCTGTTTCTGTTGAGGAACATGGGTTTGTTGGGCGACGGCAAGCAGGTCATTGAGCTTTGCCACGTCCTGT
>JBGSVR010000141.1:0-5742 GCA_041752855.1 Thermosynechococcaceae cyanobacterium | reverse complement strand
ATATGCCCTAGAACCTAAGGTTGATTTTGTGCTGATTGCGGGAGATTTATTTGAGCAGCGCCAGGTGATGCCTGCCACGCTTAATCAAGCGCAGCTTTGCCTCACACCGCTTAAAGAAGCAGGGATTCCGGTACTGGCGATCGAGGGAAATCACGACTATAGACCCTACGGTACGCAAACAAGCTGGCTGCGTTACCTATCGAGTTGGGGCGTACTTAAGCTGCTTGAACCGAATGAACACGAAGAACTAGAGCCTTGGTCAGAGGAGCATCGCAGCGGGGGCTATATTGATTTACCCTGCGGCGTGCGGGTAATTGGATCGCGGTGGTATGGTGCAGCAGCCCCCCAAGCCATTCAAAAGTTGGCGACGGCTATCTCTCAGCTTCCGCCTGAGCCAGCGTTTACGGTCATGATGTTTCATCATGGGTTAGAAGGCCAAATTGCGCGATACAGCGGCGCACTGCGCTACCAAGACTTTTTGCCCCTCAAAGAGGCTGGAGTTGACTATCTCGCCTTGGGGCATATTCACCGGAATTACAGCCTAGAAAACTGGATTTTTAACCCTGGCTCTATTGAGGCCAATAGCGTTGCCGAGAATCAGGTGCAGAACCCGCGCGGGGTCTATTTAGTAGAACTATCCGCTGAGGGGGTAAAAGCGGAACTCAAGCAAGATTACGAACAGCGCAGCATTCTGCGGCTGAGCTTAGAGGCAAACCCAGACCAAACTTCAGCAGAGCTAGAGCAAATGGCGATCGCCCTAGTGAAACAAGCCGCAGCCCAAGACAACACCGAAGGAGCAATTGTGGAGCTAAGGCTGTATGGCAGTATCGGATTTGATCGCTCTGACCTCGACATTCGCGCCTTAAGAACCGTACTGCATGAGTTAAGCCAAGCCCTGATTTTTCTGCTGAAGTATGACGTCAGCGGGCGTGAATTTCAGACCTACATTAATGAAGATGAACTCCCCTCTCGCTTAGAGATTGAGCGCACAGTCTTTACCGACTTTTTGGTGGCGAATGTGAACTATAGAGACAGTGCTGAAGCGCTGGTACAAGGTTTGCTGGATCTTAAAATTAGGGTTCTTAACGAGCAGCCTGAAGATGAACTGTACGGCTTTATCGAAACACTACTGGCGCAAACTCAGAGTAGTGCTGCCACAAGTCCATAGCCCTGAGTTAAACATTCTTAATCCATTAACGGGTCGCTTCGTGGGCAAAGCGCTATTCGTGGGTGGAGGACTCTTAGTATGACGCTATTACATCCTCTACTGTGAATGGGTTTGTTTGTGGAAATGCAGTAGCGTCTAAGCCTGTTTCTTTTTGAGATTGGATTAACGCAGGTTCCCATGCATCTTCCCAAGCTTGGGGCAATTTCGGCTTAAGTCCTGGGTTGTCTCGTAAAAGTCGCTGAATGCGTAAGTGCTGCTCTTTGATGGTTAAGTCCCAGCTTCTGGTGTGCATCTCGGGCTGATACCTGACCTTCAGTAAGTGCGTCAGCAGCACTTCTAAGCGCGACTCTAGCGCACGATATTCTGAACGACCCAAGTCTTCAATCTCCTCAATCAGGTTCTCAAGATCCAACTCGGAGAATCGTCGCTCTTTTAGGAGTTGTGCTGTCTGAGTAGTCCAAGTATAAAAATCAGTGTCATGGAGCGTAGTTGTGTAGGTCATGCCTCACCATCCTTCCTCAATTCCCGTAGCCATCCGAACGGGTTGAACTAAATTTTGGGCGCAAATATTCAAACATTTTTGCTTCTCAGTAAGAGTCATTTGGCTCCAAAGTGGATTTTGGGAACGATGACTCAGCATAGCCATGTTGTTTGGTGAAAAAGCGAGATGTACTTTTGGAAAAGACGACCTAATGCGAAAGATATACCCATAGCTTATTTTGCTATATTTTTTGGGATGCAGGCAATAACAAATTATTTATTAGCGATAAGCCCTAGTGACCAGCAACAAGATCACGAAAATCTACTAACACATTTATTATTTTGGGGAAGGAAAATAGGATAGATGTATTCAGTGTAAAAAGAATAACCACTTAGTTGACCACTCCGTTCTTTTTGCTCCACTTAACTAATTGTTAGCTATACTCTAGGCTACAAAGAATTGTCTAAAGTTTGTAGATCTGTTAAATAAAATCGTTCAGGTGTTTGATTGGCGGCATAGGATGTCAATACTATCAAAAGCATCATATATTTTGATGATTGATTAGTAATTTTTTGTAGAGAAGTACAATAATGGCTCGCTTTCTCGGTATTGACTTAGGTACGACAAACTCTGTAGTAGCTTATCGGATCAATCAAACTGAAGTCGTTACGGGGATAGAGAGTAATCGAAACAATGGGGCGCTGACCCCTTCCGTTGTTAGTCAAGACTCATCCGGTCAATTTGTCGTGGGCACTCAGGCCGTTAATCGTATCAAGCAGCAGCCAGATTTAGTGGTTAGCTCTATCAAGCGTTTGATGGGTAGAGGTTTTGCAGATCCAGCGATACAAAATCAAGTCAGCAAATTTCCTTACAAAGTCTCTCAAAAGTCAGACGGCACAGAAAATAGTATTGTTGTGCATCTAAACGGGAAAGAGTATGAACCGGAAGACTTTTCTGCTGAAATCCTGAAGCAGATGATTAGTAATGCGATTAAATATCAAATTAGCAAAGGAATTACTAATCCAGAAATTGCTCAGGTTGTCATTACAGTACCTGCATATTTTGACGATAAACAGAGAGAGGCTACTCGTGTCGCGTCGCTCCGTGCCAACATTGCTTATGCTGAGTTGCTTCCTGAACCGACTGCGGCTGCAATTTCCTTTGGTTTTAAGCCAGGATCTGATGATGTTGAAACGCTTCTTGTCTATGACTTCGGCGGCGGAACCTTTGATAGCTCTTTGTTAACAGTTGCAAATGGCGATCAGTTTATTGAGTCAGGCAAAGAAGGCGATCTTTGGTTAGGTGGGGATGACTTAGATGAAAAGTTAATTGATCTGATCTTGAAGAAAGTTGCTGAAGAAGAAGACTTAGACGATGTGCGCAAGATGGCAAACAACATGCCTAAACGTCGTAGCAATCTGTTTTGGGCTTCTCTTGGGCAGGCTGCTGAAAAGGCCAAAATTGACTTAAGTACCCAAGAAAAGACCCGCATCATTTTAGATGATGAGGCCAGCCTGCAAGATGAGCTTGGCATGGCAATACCAATCAACGTGGAAATCACCCGTACTGAATTTGAAGCTGTGATTAAGCCACTGGTTAACCGTACTCTAGAGCTTTGCCGTAAAACTTTAGAGATATCTGAATATCCTTTGGATATGGTAGATAAAATTTTGCTAGTGGGCGGCTCTTCTCAAATTCCCTTGGTGCAGCAACTGATGCGGGCTGCATTTGGTGAAGATAAAGTTGTTGTTCATCCTCGCCCTATGACGGCGGTTGCCGAAGGGGCTGCTATTGTAGCCAGCGGAATGATTGAGAAAGTTGGCAGTGTTTCTCGCGATTACTGTATTGAGTTGATTGACGAACCTCGGTTTAAGCTTATTCGTCGGAATGAGCCAATAGCAGGTGAAGGCATTAAAAAAAGCCACACGTTTAAAACCCAGTCGGACGGGCAAAGATTAGTTCATCTCAAATTTTATAACATTGATGACAACCGCGAAGCGGACAACAAAATTGGTGAAGCCTGGCTCATTTTAGAGAAAGCTTATTCCAAAGGAACTGAGATTCAAGTTTTGTCTTATCTTGATGAATCTAAGGGGGGGTTGACCATCAGTGCCTGTCTTCGGAACGATCCGTCTCAAAAGGTGGTAGCTAATTTTTCTCGTGGAGGGCATGACGAAAAGCTAAATCAAGAGATTTCTCAACTCATCAATGATCTGAATGAGGAAGGTGATTTAACTGAATATGGTGCAGAATCAGTCAATGACATTGCTGGCAAGGCTTTATTAGCGGTCAATACGATGCGGAACGATCGTGGGGAAACTCAGGAATCGTATCGGATGCAGGCTGAAGCAAAGCTCAAAGAACTTCGGATAATGGCTTCCGATTCTTATGGAGAAGCCACATCACTCATCAGCACGTTTGAATTTGTGGTTCAAGCGTGTGCAGATTTACTCGATCCTGGTCAAGTCCAGCGATTACAGCACCTCAAGGCTGATCTCGAAACGGCTCTAGAACGTCATGACCAAGTTCAGCTTGAAGCTCTTGTGAGTAAAGGCCGCCAAGAAATGCGCCTTTTACCTGAAGATATCGAGACTATTCTAGCTTACCGATTTGCAGTTGCTAGAGCCATAAGCATCAATCCTACTCATGGTCGCGTTATGGCAGAGAAATTTTCTAATTTAGTTATGGCGCTAAAAGACAAAAACCCAGCTCTAGCTAATCAATATTTACAAGAACTACAAAAAGATGCAGTCCATTATTTAGATCAGCAGATGCCGACAGTAGCTGTTGCGACAGGCATTACCAAATGAGCGAAATATCAGTATCCTGCCCTGTTTGTGATTACCCATCTGTGCAAGGCACCACTTGCCCAAACTGCGGTACAGATCTATCAGTGCTGAAGATGGTTGTAGCTTTAGAACCAGTTCTCCCTACGATAGCGGTAAAGCCTTCTACTTCTCGTCGAAAACTCATTCTGATTAGTATTGGAAGTGCTTTGTTGGGAATAGTTTTTGGAGTTAGCGTACAGTCATTATTTAATCAGTCATGGATAACCTCAACTAATTCTCCGTCTGCACCATTGATTCAGCCTGAAACTCAGACTAACACACAACTTAAGCAAGCTCAAAAAACTATTCAGAGACTTCAAGTTCAAGTCAAAGAAAAAGAACATATCTATCGAGTTAAGCCAGGAGACTCTTTGGCAAAAATTTCTGAAAAAGTCTATGGGAACTTAGAAAGCATCAATTTAATATTAGAGTCTAACCCAAGGCTAAAATCTAATCCGAACGAGATCTATACTGGCGAATTAATAGATTTATCCCTTGCAAAAAATGAATAACCAATATGTCGCAAAAACGAATAATTTATTTGAAGAATTTCTTCAAATAATCAATGCCTACAAAAGAGGTAGTCAGCTACTGACTGATCTTAAGATTGGCATTGACAATGATCAACTACGTGCAATTACAAACAAACTCGTCAAGATTGATCACGATGTCAAGGCTTGCAGAATTTTGCCATATAAAATTTGGCAAATTACATTAGGCAGAAAATTAAAGCATTATCAAGAAGGACTAGAAAAGAAAATTCTTGAGGCTGAAAAATTAATTAGCCAGGCTAACTCACTAATTAAAAGTCAGGATCCGCTTGATATTAAATCATTCATTCGGGCAGTCACGCTTTATCAATCTAGCCTACTCATTTTAAATGAGCCAAAAACTAAAGCTAAGCTAAGTAGAGTTAAGCATGAACTAAGTCAACGACAAATATTTACTAATGAGTATGATCAAGGGCAAATCTTAGCGCAACAGCTTTATATTGCAAAAGCCTTGAAATCTTTCAGAAAAGCAGAAGAAATTTACAGTACGGCTTTACTTACAGTAAAAATTAATGACTGCGAAAGTAAAATAGAAGATGAAAAGCAGTATCTACATAATCTAAAAATAGCTAAGGTTCACGTGAAATGTGGTTTCTTAGAAAAAGCATTGCAAGTTCTCGTAGAAGCCAGAAAAATTTTTCCTCGTCAAGATTCTACCTCTCTGAGTAATAAGCTAGAAAATACCTTAAAAGGCTATGAAGAAATTTGCAAAGG
>JBGSVR010000140.1:0-4523 GCA_041752855.1 Thermosynechococcaceae cyanobacterium | reverse complement strand
ATAGAGCTGAGGGGTTGACATGGGATTGCTCTGAGTTGGGGAACTTAAGCATCACATCGAATGCCCCTCTTTGTCACCTTTGACAGATTTGAATATTCCCTGCTGGTAAGGCGTTCAAGACTTTTCTGCACCACCAAGCATCGCTGTACAGTTTACATTTAGATCATTCCCATCTAGGTCTAAACAAATATGCCCTGGAAAATTGAAGATGCAAAACAACAGTTCTCTGAACTGATCAACGCAGTGGTTGATGAACCTCAGCTCATCTATGACCACAATCAACTCGTCGCAGCGCTTGTAAAAGCAGATGTTTTTCAAGAATTTTTGGTCTGGCAACAGCAAGCTGCAAATAAGACGTTAGCCAATACCTTTGCAGAGCTACGCGAGATTTGCGCTGAAGAAGACTATCAACTTGAAAGCGCTGCCCGTTACGATCGTCCTAACCCCTTTGCCGAAAGCTCTCATGACCTTTCTGTGTGATACCAACATTATTAGTGAGCTAGCCAGACCTCAACCCAATCCAGGCGTATTAGCTTGGAGTACAACCGTGTCATCTATTTCGTTGAGTGTCATCACCATAGAGGAAACGTTGTACGGGTTGACCTCAAAACCTAATGCCAGAATTCAAGCTTGGTTCCAGAGATTTCTAGTTACTCACTGTCGTATTCTTCCCATTACGCCTGAAATTGCTGAAAAATCCGGTGAAATCAGAGGCATGTTAAAAACCCAAGGTAAACCTCGGACTCAAGCCGATATGTTAATTGCAGCGACTGCTCAGGTTCACCAAATCACATTGGTGACGCGCAATATCCGAGATTTTGAAGGCTGCAAAATTTCTATTCTGAATCCATTCACTGAGGTTTGAGGGCATTCTCTGCATGACTATCATCTCAGCCAAGCCCAGTTCTGTTATTGCCTCATCCTCCTTAGCGCTAACCATCGGCGACCCAGCCGGAATTGGACCAGAAGTTGTGCTGAAAGCGCTGGCAAACGAATCCGGCAGCATTACGGTTTTTGGCGATCGCCACACCCTTCTCCAAACCTATCGTCAAATCGAGCAGTTTCAGGGCACGGCCTACGTTCAAAAACATCTCGCCCATCCCGATACGCTGAACGTAATTGAGCCGGAGAAAAGCTTTGGAGATTGGCACTTAGGTTCTCCCTCAGCCCACACAGGTGCCGCTAGCTTTGCCTATTTAGAAATGGCGATCGCCCAAATCCTAGCCGGGAACTACGCTGGCATCATAACGGGACCCATCGCAAAATCAGCGTGGAAAACAGCCGGGCACCTCTACCCGGGTCAAACTGAGCTATTAGCCGAAAAAGCTGGGGTTAGTCGGTTTGGCATGATGTTTGTGGCAACGTCGCCCTTCACTCAATGGCAGTTGCGCGCGCTGCTTGCCACCACCCATATTCCCCTCGCTCAGGTGTCTGCTGCACTCACGCCTGAATTAATGACGCTCAAGCTAGATTTGCTCATTGAAACGCTTCGAGATTTATTTGGAATTGATACGCCAACGATTGCGATCGCCGGACTCAACCCCCACAGTGGAGAACAAGGGCAGCTTGGCACCGAAGAAATAGACTGGATTATGCCTTGGTTGGGGCAAATGCGAGGTCGCTACCCACAGGCAAACTTAGAAGGCCCCATTCCGCCCGACACCCTGTGGGTTAGACCCGGACAGGCATGGTTTGGGCAAACGCCCTTGCAAGACAGATCACCCCACGATGCCTATCTTGCGCTGTATCATGACCAAGGACTCATTCCCGTTAAGCTTATGGCCTTTGACCGCGCGGTGAATACTACTATTGGCCTACCGTTTATCCGCACATCCCCAGACCACGGCACCGCCTTTGATATTGCAGGTAAAGGGATTGCCGACGCAACCAGCATGAAAGCGGCGATCGCTTTGGCTCAATCTCTAACCACCACGGCATCCTGCACAACCAGCCCCGCCACAACCCCTTAAAGTTGCTGCCCTTCAAACCGTGAGCATTAAAACGCATTTTGATCTAATCGCCGCCGCGACGAAGGAAACTGCTTAAATAAATGAATCCTGTACTTAACTTGTTCGCAAGCCCATCCACCATTAGGAAAACAATACTATGACGCGATCAATTCCCGCCCTAAGCTTGCCTCCCATGGGCGGTAAAATTTTGGTCAGCGGCGGCATTTTGCTGCTAACAGCTCTATTTTTTCGGCCTTTTGCCATTGTTAATGCAGGAGAACGCGGGGTTGTGATGCGTTTAGGTCGGGTGCAGAATGAGGTGCTAGATGAAGGGTTTCATTTTGTTGTGCCCTTTGTAACCTCAGTCAAAACTATGAGTGTCAGGGTGCAGCGCAGTGATATTAAAGCTCAAGCGGCCTCTAAAGATCTCCAGGATGTCACGACAGAATTGGCGCTGAACTGGCATGTTGATCCAGCCAAGGTCAATACGGTCTACCAGCGCATTGGGGATGAAACTGAAATTTTGCAGCGGATTATTAACCCAGCGGTCTCTGAAGTCTTGAAGGCTGCAACAGCTAAAAAGAATGTCGAAGAAATTTTGACCAAGCGCACAGAACTTAAGAATGAAATTGATCAGGCGCTCAAAACTCGGCTCACCCCTTACGGACTGGCAGTGGATGATGTCTCACTCGTAGATTTCTTGTTTTCGCCAGAGTTTAATAAGGCGATCGAGGCGAAGCAGGTCGCAGAACAGCAGGCCAAACAGGCTGAGTTTGTAGCGCTCAAGGCAACTAAAGATGCCGAGGCTGAGGTCAACCGCGCCAAAGGGCAAGCGGAAGCTCAGCGGCTGCAAAGATCGACGCTGACCCCTGACCTATTGCAAAAACAGGCGATCGAAAAATGGGATGGTAAATTCCCGACCTATATGGGGGGCAATGGCCCACTACCGTTCATTAATGTCACGCCAGGTGGTGGTACAAAGTAGTTCCCGCAATGATTATGTAAGGGCGGGTTTAGCTAATACTGCTTTGGAGAATCCTAGATGTATTGGAAAAACCCGTCCCTACAAAACCTAAATGTTATTTGATGTGCCGTTCTAAGCCACCCGCTTAAATTCTAGTAGCCGTGAAAAATAAAACTGGGTTGCGGTGAGTTCAGAACGTCCTACCGTCCATCCCAGGGTATTAAACGTCTTCACAATCTCTTTTTCACTATGCAGATAGGCGCGGGTGGCTTTACTCGGCCCTGGGAAAAAGTCTCCAATCTTTTTCAGTAGGGTGTAAATAACGGTTTTAGGCGCAAAGCTTAAAATCAGTCGATCTGTTGCTAAAGAACTCAAATGCTCAATCATCTGAGCTGCTTTTTCTTGGGGGTAGTGAATCAGTACGTCAAGACAAATGACCGTATGGTAATGCCCCGATAGACCTTCAAGATCTTGCACTGTAAAGGTTGGGTTTTCTGAATTGCCAAACTGAGCTACTGCAAGCACTTTGGCTTCTTCTATCATTTTGTCTGAGATATCGCTTGCACAAACCTGTGCGCCCATTTCGGCGAGGGGGAGACTGAGGCTACCGACACCACAGCCCGCATCACAAATGCTTAGCCCTTGGGCATTACCATCTTTTTTTAGCCAATACAGAACCGTATCTACCGTTTTCTGATGACCGTTGCGGATATCAAGCTGAACTTTATTAACTTCGCCATCGCCATAGATGCGTCGCCAGCGATCAAAGCCCACGGAATTAAAGTACGAGCGAACAATGGTCTTATCGTCTGTGGTTGTCATGGGTAAGAAAGGTGCTTTCGGCAGTGCTTGAAAAAATGGATCGAATGGATGCTAGCGCTTGACTGATTGTAGCCACGGATGCGATCGCAATCCAAGCCTGATCGCTTAACTTGGGCGCGACGCACCCCCAGACTCGCTATACTGAATCAGGCTTGTGATTAGTTTAAAGCGACATCGCGAGTGCAAGCTAGGAGCGCTTCATGAATCAATTCCCTTCTCAACTTTCTCCAATCCGATGGCAGACCCTTAAGCCGTGGCTCACCACCATTGCCGTGATTTGGCTATTGGGGTTTGTAGGGCTGGGCTGGTTGGTTAAGTCATTCTTATTTTTAATCGGCTTTTTTACCATTGTTCCAATTGTGGCGTTCTTTGGGTTGCAGTGGTGGCTCACTCGTAATTTAGTCCAAGGCAACTGCCCAGTGTGCCAAGAAGGGTTAACCGCTCTAAAACAGTCTCAGATCAATTGCCCCAACTGTGGCGAGAATATTCGGGCAAGCGATCACACGTTTGAAAGAGTCTCTACCCCAGGCACCATTGACGTGCAGGCTGTTGAGGTTATGTCTCAATCCGTTGATGACGACTAAAGCAGTTCGCACTGGGCGTGATGCTGCAAAAGATGATCGCATAGCACCAATGCAACCATCGCTTCCACCATCGGTACCGCGCGGGGCAGCACACAGGGGTCATGACGACCCTTTGCTGCTAATACGGTTTCTTCTCCAGCTTGATTGACCGTATTTTGAGCTTTGCCAATGGTGGCAGTGGGCTTAAAGGCCACTCTCAAAACA